>NZ_JBVJIA010000011.1:0-5040 GCF_055586505.1 Streptosporangium sp. NPDC050148
ACCGGTCTCGGGCGAAAGATCTCGGAGATCTTGCAACGGAAGTAGGCATCCGCTCCGCTCTGCCGGACCGGGGACGTGCCCGCGACCGTCATTAGCATCGGAAGCGGGGCGGCAGAGGTGTTCCCCCACCAATCGAGCGTTCCTGATGAACACGAGCGGAGCGGCCGGCGCAATCCGAAGGACCCCGTAGGGGCCGCGTAGCGGTTGGGCCGGTGGTCGGAGCGGGCGGCAGTGCGTTCACGGTCGGCGCGGCGTTCGGTGCGGCGGGCGGGCCGGTGCGGCGGGCGGCGGGGTCCGGCCGTCCGCGCCGGGCGGGCGCGGGACGGGACCGGCCTCCAGGCCGCATGCCCGGCCCCGATGTCCGTCCGGCGCGGACGGGCGTGCCGCGCCGGATGGCGGCGCGGAGCATTGCCGCCCTTCCCTCTTAGCGCATCGAGGACAAAAGAGCCATAGAGCACACTTGCCTGTCCTTCCTCATGGCGAGCATTGAAGTCAATGATCGTCATAGAAATCGACAAAAGGCCCATATGGGGAGAGTGTAGGCGAAGCTGCTGGTCTGCTTACATTGACTAGCATCGAAGTCCTTGATCTCAGCTCGTCTCGCTCTTAAGCGGCGGAGGACGCAGCCCCGACTGGACATAACATGATTTTCAGTTTGTCCCTCTCGTATGGTTACGATCTGCCATCATGTTCCCATGGCTCAAGGGAACGCTGAATCCGATCATGGACCAACAAGTGCATCGGTCGAATTGGATGCTGTAGATGAACGTAATAAATATGCTGTTCGCAAGGTTCGCGAGTATTTCTATGTAGATCTCCAACGCGTCCGATCTTATTATGCTCAGCTAAACCGAGGAATCATTGAAGGTATCGTTTCCAAAGAGAGCAAAACTAGCAAGGGTGAAGCTCAGGCGAAGCTGATGGGGTTTGGTCCTAGCGGATCTCGTGAATCTGGTAGGGCCCGCGAGGAAACAAGGTCCCTGCACGAGCTCAGTGCAGTTATCTTTGAGGAGATGTGCGAGAGGGAGGCGCTAATTCATGAGGTCGGACCTTTGCTCTCCAACCTTGATGCGTGGAATTCGGGGGAAATACATCGAGAACTATACGAGGGGCAACTCGTTCGGTTCACTGGATCTCTCGATCTGCATGATCCTGCTTTCTTTGGGCAACGCGTAGACCAATTCCAGCGACTCGTATCTGCTTTTGTCGGGATAGTGATGGAGGAAGAAGAGTCGCGACCTCCGACACCACCCGTGCGTCAGGGCGGACGTACAGTGCAAGGGACCCGTGCGAAAGATGCCAAAGAAGTTCGCGAGGAAAAAAAGGCAGAGCTGGTCAAAGCGTTGCTTCAAGGAATAAGCCCTGAGAAGATCGCAGAGATCAAGGATTTTATTGCGTCCCTAGCAAACGATGCTGTCTCTATACGCGCATTCCCGTTTGGGGAGGATCGTCGCGAATTCAATCTGTCTGGCGCACTTCTTAGCCGTAGCGAATACATGCAGAATGAACGCGAAGAACTCTACAGCCGCTACGGATACACTCTCGATAACTGGACTATGGTCGCGCAGATTGCAAGGATTCCTAAGAGGCCTCCAACGGAAGCGCCGACTTTCGAAATCGAGGGAGAACTCATCGTGAACGGCAGAATGGACCGGATAGCCATGGAGCGCGTAGGAATATCTCTCATTAAATACATTGAATCCTTTGGTTTTGCCGAAGGCCCCATTTATCCATCGATATCAGTTACACCCTTAGCGGTCTATCGAGAATTTTTCTAGAAAAACATATGAACCTTTTAGGTGGCACTAGCTGCGACCGGTCGAAGCCCGCAGCGTGGCCAGCTTTGCTCGACGCGTTCCTTGAAGCGCTCGACTCTGTCCTCGCCGAGCAGATCGAACGCCAGGCCGCCGTTGTTCACACTTAACGCGCTAGCCGGGACAGAAGTGAAAAGATTATTGGGATCACTAAAAAACATAACACTTAAGTCGCTCTCAAGATATCGACTCCAAAAGTCGAATAAGAATAAAGATTCTTTTAAGATTCTTCCATGGTGGGTGGCCATCGTTGGGGTACTCGCAACCCTGCTCTCGACATGGGCGGCAATCACATGGCTGTCGACTTTAGCCCATGGAAATCCTACTTTGGAATTTGATGCCGTAAAGACTGGACTGACGGTAGGCGCGGCCACCGGTGGTGCTACCGCCCTCCTCTTGTCTTTAAGAAAACAATGGTTAAACGAAATTGCGCATCGACTTCAGGAAGACGTTGCGCAGGACAACAAGGGCGACTCACAAGAGCGTCTAGTAACGGATCTTTACACCAAGGCTGTAGAGCAACTAGGGCACGAAAAGGCTCCTGTCAGAATCGGCGGCCTCTATGCGCTCGAACGACTCGCCAACAGCTATCCTGTGCATCGGCAGAGCATTATCAACGTTATTTGCGGATATCTACGGATGCCGATGCCTAAGACTGTAGAGGGTATGGCAGGTAGCAATGGGCTACCTGCGCAGGATTCTCCCCTGGCTGCAACTGAAGTAACCCTGGACCCTCAAGAGCTAGAGGTCCGCAAAACTGCCATTGGCATCCTGAGCCATCATCTTCACGCCGAAACATGGCGAAATGACGATATCGGGAAAGATGTGAGAACGTGGGATCGAATGCGCATCGATTTATCGGGTGCATTTATTCCAATAGATTTAGACATCGGAGACGTTGACATAGAGGATCTCGTTGCCGATCAAGCGGAGTTTCTTGGCAACTTTTACCTGTCCAGTCTCACGATCCATGGTCGGGCATCCTTTATGGGTGCCACATTTCATGGGGAAGTTGAGATATACAAAATCAATATGCAGAGTGACGCCGCTGTCTTCGATGGCGCTAAGTTCAAGTCGCATCTAAATTTAGATGATTCCACTTTAGTGCACGGCGTTCACTTCGATGGCGCCGAATTCATGGGAAGTTATGCCCAGTTCTCCAACACTCATCTCGGCGACGCATACTTCGAAGATGCCAAATTTCAAACACGCGCTACATTCCCTGAGTCGCGCTTCTATTCAATGAAATTTGCTCGAGCCGTTGGCATCGTCGATCTTTCTCGTGCTCTGTCTAAGAAGAGTAATTACATGTCTCTTCCCAAAGAGTGGGCTCTCGACGGAGGATCGCGCGACTCGGAGGGTTACTACGCATTCAGGGCAGTGCCGTAGAGGGTTGGCGCACGGGCGGTGCTGGTCGCGACCGGTGACCGCCCGACGCGCAGGCCGCCGCAGGCGGACTGCCTTGACCCTGTAATGAAGATCCTCGCCAACTGGGGTCCTGTGGGATGCCCTTCCCCTCCGATGCTGCTGCCTTCCTGTGATTTCACCAGGTCAGGAAGCCTCATGTGAGATTTGGGCGAGCTGGTCACTGTCGTGGCTATGTTCCCCCTGAGCTACTACACTAGTGAAAATAGGTCGCCGGGAACATGCCCGAGGTGGGGCTCGGCCACTGGCAGTTGTGGACCCGGTACCCCTCGGCGCTCTGGCCACCGGTCGGGACGCCCCAGTCGCGGCAGGTGTTGCCCGCCGGTTCGGCCGTCGACCACAGGTCGCCGTTGTGGTACGACTTCCCGGAGACCGGCTCCACGCTCCTGCCGTCGTAGGTGAAGCCCGGGGCGGGCTGGTCGTAGTACCAGCTCCACTGGGCGTCGCGCACCCCGTAGACCTTGGGGGTGAACAGGCCCTTGGCGCCCCAGCGGGAGCTGTGGTTGTAGACCACGTCCTGGTAGATCTTGATGCCCTTGGCGTGGGCGGCGTTGATCAGGTCCTGGTACGAGGCGCCCGGTGACTCCAGCCGGGCGTCGACGCGGTGGAAGTCCCAGCCGTGGTAGCCGTGGAAGTCGTAGTCGGACCGGTTCAGCACGACCGGGGTGATCCACAGCGCGGAGAACCCGAGCCCCTTGACGTAGTCGAGCTTGTCGATCAGTCCCTTGAAGTCGCCGCGGAACATCGGGTCGTCGTTCGCGGCGTTGCCGGACTTCACGTGCTGGCTGCCGCCCCGGTTGTTGGCCGTGTCGCCGTCGGCGAACCGGGCGGTCATCACGAAGTAGATCGAGTCCTCGCGGGGGTCGCCCCCGAGCGGGGTGCCGCCCGCCGGTTGCGCGGGCCCGCGGCCGGTGGTGGCGGTGGCCGCGGGGCTCGCCGGTGAGACGTTCCCCGCGGCGTCCCTGGCCTGGACGGTGTAGCGGTAGGCGGTGTTCTCGGCCAGGCCGGTGTCGGAGTACACGGTGGCCGTGACGCCGGTGAGGTCGGTGACCTTCGTGCCGCCGGTGCCGCCGGTCCTGGTGATCCGGTAGCCGGTCACCCCGACGTCGTCGGTGGCGGCGTCCCAGGCGATCGCGATCGAGGTGCCGTTCGCGACGGCGGTGAGGCCGGCCGGTGCGGTGGGGGCGACGGTGTCGGGGCCCTGGGGGACGCACGGGTTCGCCGCGTTCGCGGTCACGACGCGGTTCCTGACCGTGCTGACGCCGGTGCCGATGACGTAGTCGGCGCCGCCGTTGTTGTCCCAGGTGCCGGAGCCGTTGTTGAAGGCGGCCCTGAGGCCGGTCGCCGAGCCCAGGTCGATCGTCCTCTTCTTCCAGCCGGCGCAGGCGGTCTCGCCCATGGGGACGCCGGGGACGGCGGTCCAGGAGCCGCCGGTGGGCCGGTAGTGGATGTTGGCGGCGTTCCAGCCGGTCGCGTAGTAGACGGTGGCGCTGCCGGCCGCCGAGGCGGCGGGGATCGCGGCGAGCAGGGGGACGAGGGCGAGCAGGGCGGCGACGAGCAGCCCCGCGGTGCGGTGGGCGGGTGAGCGCATGGGGTTCCTCTGATCGAGGGGCCGGAGGGTGGCCCCGGGCGCGCGAGGGCGCCCGGGGCGGCGGTCCGGGCGTGCGGAACGCCCGGGTCCGGGCCCAGGGGGGGGGGGGGGGGGGGAGGGGGGGGGGGAGGGGGGGGGGGGGGGGGGGGGGTGGGGGTGGGGGGGGGGGGGGGGTCTCGCTCTTCTTCGTTGTCGGCGTTGTTTCGTGGA
>NZ_JBVJIA010000011.1:5050-14867 GCF_055586505.1 Streptosporangium sp. NPDC050148
GGCTCGGCAACCGCCGAGGGTTTGTTCGACCCCCTGGACAGCAACCTGTGCCGGTCTCCGGCCGTCCCCCCCCCCCTCGCCCCGGGGCCGGCGGGGCGACGGGGTGGCCGTGCCCCGCCGGGATCAGAGGTCAGCGCCAGGAGTCGTTACGCGTCGCCGTACCGCCCGACGGGGTGGTGAAGGAGCGGTTGGGGTCGCTCTCCCAGATCACCGAGCCGTCGGAGTTCTTCTTGATGTACTTGTAGGAGATCGCCGTGCCGGCCGGCAGGTTCACCGTGCCCTTCCAGACCGGGTACGAGGCCGACGACAGCGGAATCGCGTTCGCCGGGTTCCAGGCGCCCAGCGCGGGGACGTTGCCGACGACGAAGACGTTCTGGCCCCAGGTCGTGGTGGCGTTCGCGTTGAACGTGGTGGCGACCTGGCCGGGGTTGGCGGTCGGGGTCACCGTCGGGGTCGGGCTCGGGCCGGGGCCCATGGCGCCGGTGTGGATGGCGACCGCGCCCCTGGCCGGGACGGTGACCGAGGCGGTGCCGCCGGACCCGACGGTCACCGAGCCGCTGCCCGCCGCGTTGGCGTAGGTCCCCGCGGGCAGGCCGGTGGTGAAGGTGCGGGTGACGCTCGCGCCCTCGTTGTTGATCGCGACCCAGCCCTTGGTGCCGCGGCTGAAGGCGATCACGTTGTTGCCGTTGTCGTACCAGTTGGCGACCGGGGTGCCGTTGACGACGCGGTTGAAGCGGGCCATCCCGGTCATCTGGCGGTGGAAGCAGGTCCACTGTCCGTTGCCGCAGTTGGTGTCGGTGACGAAGCCACCGTTCGCCGAGGGCGGGCCGGCCTCGCTGTTGCCCCAGGCGAACCCGGAGTAGACCCGCGCGGCGCCGTACGGCCAGGCCAGCATGAAGACGTTGGCCAGCCGGTAGGCGTCGCCGTTCTTGTAGTTCATGGTCGAGCCGTTGCGCTCGGTGTCGTGGTTGTCGACGAAGACCACGGCCTTGTCGCCGGGCACCGACAGGCCCCAGCTCTGCCCGAACGACTGCAGGTTCTTGATCTGCCCGCCGCCGAACTGCTCCTTGAGCTTGCGGCCGTAGACGAACTCGTGGACGTCGCCGATCCCGGTGTACTGGCTCGGGGAGATCGCCTCCCCGTTGCCCTGGATGACCTCCTGGTGGATGTACGGCGACCCGGTGAGCCTGCTCTTGATCGCGGCCAGGTCGGCGGGGTTGATGTGCTTGGCGGCGTCGATCCGGAAGCCGTCCACGCCCAGCGAGGTCAGTTTGTTGAGGTATCCGGCGATCTGGTCGCGGACGTAGTTCGAGCCGGTGTTGAGGTCGGCCAGGCCGACCAGCTCGCAGTTCTGCACCCGCCCGGCGTCGTTGGTGTAGTCCGAGCCGTTGATCACGCAGGTGGGGGAGTGGAAGTCGGCCGCCGAGTACAGCCCCGGGTAGTCGTACTTGCCGAAGGTGTAGCCGCCGTAGCTGGTGCTGCCCTGGCCGGTCATGTGGTTGATGACGGCGTCGGCGTGCACCTTGACGCCCGCGGCGTGGCAGGCGTTGATCATGTTCTTGAACGCGGCCTCGTTGCCGAACTTGCTGGTGAGGGTGTAGCGGGCCGGCTGGTAGACGTCCCACCAGACCGTGCCCCCCTTGGACATCGAGTCGTTCGGCGGGGAGACCTGGACGGCGCCGAACCCGGCCGGGCCGAGCACGTCGGTGCACTCCTTGGCGACGGAGTTCCAGTTCCAGCTCCACAGCTTGACGATCGGGCCGGGGGTGGGCGGGGTCGCCTGGGCGGGGGCGCTCAGCACGGTGGGCACCAGGACGGTGGCTCCGGCCAGCGCGCTCAACGCCGTGGCAATGATGACTCGGTAGGGTTTCACGGGTGGGGGCCTCCAGATCAGTGGACGGGTTCCCTGGCCGGGCCGGGTGCTGCAACACCCGGCCCGGCGGGTCTTTCAGGTGGTCGCCCGCGGGCCGCCCGGAGACGTCCGGGGACGTCCGGCACGGCCCGGGGCGCCCGGGGGAGAAGGGGACGGGATCGGGGGAGGAAGGGACGGGGTCAGGGCCGGACGAAGACGGCCACCGTGCGTGGCGGGACCGTCACCGTGCCCGTCGCCGGGTCGAACGTCGACTGCTTCACGACGGCGTCGTCGCCGTTCGCCTGGACGGGGTGGAGCGTCACCTGGGCACCGGAGAGGGCGGCCACGGTCTGCGGCCGCGTCTCGGGGGTCGCGTTGAAGACGACGGTGATCGACTTCCAGCGCGGGTCGATGCCGGAGGAGTCCAGGTGCATGGTCACGACACCCGGGGTCTCCGAGGTGCCGCTCGTCGGGAAGGTAAGCCGCTTCTGCACCTCGGCCAGGCTGTCCAGGCCGAACACCGGGGAGGAGGAGCGGATCCTCAGCAGGTCGCCGTAGTGGGCGCGGGCCGCGCCGATCGCCGCGCAGTCCGGCTTGAGCGCCGGGTCGGCGAGCAGCGGCCTGGCGTAGGGCCACTTGTCCTCGTTGTCGGTCTTCGGGGGAAGGCCGGAGCCGAAGCCGTTGCCCGCCGAGCAGTCCCACAGCAGCCGGTTGAACCAGTCACCGGAGTCGAAGGAGTTGCGGTCGAGCGACTTGGAGCGGAGCCGCTCGCTGCCGGCGTGCACGAACGAGGTGCCCTGCCCGAGCACGGCCGTGGCCAGCGAGAGCGACTGCATCCGCACCCGGTCGGCCATGCCCGTCGCCTGCGGCAGCTTGTAGGCCAGCGCGTCGAAGAGCGTCTCGTTGTCGTGGGCGTCCACGTACGTGACGGCCTCGCCGGGGGAGGCGGTGTACCCGGCGGGTGAGCCGTTGTAGTCCACCTCCGAGCCCTTGACGCGCCGCCCGTCGGAGGCGGTGAAGGCGTAGTCGCGCAGGTTGCCGGTCAGCCCGACCTTGATCAGGTCCTGGTAGCGCAGCAGCCGGGCCCGCTGCGCGCCGGCGTCGCCGTTGGCGGGCGAGCCGTTGGGCGCCCCGGCCAGCCCCGAGCCGAAGCCCTGCACGCGGGGGTCGGCGTCGAACGGGCCGCCGCCGCGTACCGCGTCGCGCAGCCGGTCGTTGAAGGTGCCGATCCCGGTGCCGGCCATCCCGGCCTGGGTGGCCTGCTCGAAGCGGGCGTCGTCGGCGACCTCGCCGAAGTTCCAGCCCTCCCCGTACAGGATGATCGACTTTCCGTCGACGCCGTCGCGGGCGAGGGTGAGCCGGTCCAGGGCCTCGCGGACCGCGACCATGTTCGCCTTGGGGTGGTGGCCCATCAGGTCGAACCGGAAGCCGTCCACCCTGTACTCGCGGGCCCAGGTGACCACGGAGTCGACGACGAGCCTGCCCATCATGGCGTGCTCGGGCGCGGTGTTGGCGCAGCAGGTGGAGGTGGCCACGCTGCCGTCGTCGAGGAGCCGGTGGTAGTAGCCGGGCACGATGCGGTCCAGCACCGAGGTGGGGTCCTGGCCCGCGGCGTGGGTGTGGTTGTAGACCACGTCCATCACGACCCGCAGCCCGGCCCCGTTCAGCCCGCCGACCATCTCGCGGAACTCCCTGATCCGCGACGACCCCTCCGGGGCGGAGGCGTAGGAGCCCTCCGGCACGGTGTAGTGCAGCGGGTCGTAGCCCCAGTTGAAGGAGTCCTTCGCCGCCGTCCTCGCGACGCAGGCCTGCTGCTCTTCGGAGTCGGGGGCCATCGAGGCCAGGTCGCAGTCGGGTTCGGTCCGCTCCGACCTGCGCTCGGGGACGGTCGCGATGTCGAAGACCGGCAGCAGGTGCACGTGGGTCAGCCCGTCCTTCGCCAGGGCGCGCAGCTCCCTCATCCCCGCGGAGTCGCCGGTGAACGCGCCGTACGTGCCGCGCCTGGCGGCCGGGACGGTCGCGTCCGAGGCGGAGAAGTCGCGCACGTGCAGCTCGTACACGGACGCCCTGTTCTGGGGCACGGCCGGTGGCTTGGCCCGCGACGACCAGCCGTCGGGCCGCAGAGCCCGGTCGGACAGGTCGACGAGCTGGCTGCGGCCGGACCCGGCCGACAGCGACAGGCTGTAGGGGTCGGTCACCTCGTTGACGACGACCTTGCCCGCGGCGGGGGAGTGGACCGTCACCAGGAAGGTGTAGTAGCGGTCCTTCCAGCCGCGCTGCCCGCGCGCCGACCAGACGCCGGTGCGGTCGTCGCGCCGCATGGCGTGCACGGTGCGGGGCCCGCCCGAGGGGTCGCGGTACAGCGCCAGCTCGACCTTGTGGGCGGTCGGCGCCCAGACCGACAGCTCGGGCGTGCCGCCGCGCCAGGACGGTCCCAGGCCGGCACCGGCCGCCGCGGCGTACAGGTCGTCGAGCACACCGGGCAGCTGCACGCCGGTGGCGGTCAGCAGGGCTCCGGAGACGTCGCGTTCGGCTGCCACGACCTGGCCGCGCACGGCCTCCCGCACCAGGTCGGTGTCGCGCGGGTCGACGGTGAACGCGGCGTGCCCGGCCAGGTGCGGCCATCTCGCCTTCTGCGCCTCGGTCAGCGCGCCGGGCGTCAGCCGGATCAGCTTGAGGTCACCGGTCAGGTCCCCCTCTGCGTAGGCGATGCCGCCCTTGCCGGAGAAGGCCAGGACATAGCGGTTCGACGGCGAAGAGTCGATCTTCCAGGCGACGGTGGAGCGGTCGATCCAGTGCGCCGAGGACTTCGACAGGTCGGCGTCGGCGCCGCGTGCCGCCGGCTGGGGCAGCAGATGGCCCTCGGTACCGGCGACCCGCCACACCTCGTGGCCGTCGGCTGCCAGGTCCAGCGCCTGGTTGTCGGGCAGGTCCTTGGTGTCGCCGTTGTGGATGATGTAGCTCACGTTCGCGGCCCCCTCGGTCAGGGGGACGCGGAAGTACACGCCGAAGGCGTCCCGGCCCGCGGGCCGAAGCGGCGCGGCCCACTCGGTGGGAGCCGCCACGTCGCCCCACAGGTGCAGTCCCCAGCCGTCATAGTTCCCGTCGGGCCGGTGGTAATGCAGGATCGCGACGTTCTCGGCCGCGGCGCGGGTCGGGTGGACCGTGGCCGAGCCCGACACGACGTGGGCGTCCGGCTGCGTGGCCGGGGTGAACGACTGGTCGGCTCCGGGGTCCTTGACGTCCCCCCTGTGCACGATGAAGTTCACCGGGAGCGACGCGTTCTTCAGCGGCACCCGCCAGAACGCGCCCGAGGCGTCGACGCCGTCCGCGGGCCTGGGCGCGGCCCACTCGGTGGGCACCCCGTCGGCGAGCCCGTCGCCCCACAGGTGCAGCCCCCAGCCGTCGTAGGCCTTGTCGGGGCGCGAGTAGTGGACGGTCGCGTACCCCTGCGCGGCGGCGCGGGAGGTGTGGGTCGCGGCCGACCCCTGCCTGAGCCAGACCTCGCCGTTCCTGGCGGGGTCGACGATCCGGTCGCCGCCGTCCTTCTCGTCGCCCTTGTGGACGATGATCCCGACGTTGGTGGCACCCGGCTTGAGCCTGATCCAGGCGAAGCGGCCGTAGTCGTCCTCACCGGTCAGCGGCAGCGGCGCGGCCCACTCGGTGGGGTTCTCCACGTCGCCCCACACGTGCAGGCCCCAGCCGTCCCCGTCGTCGCCGTCGCCGTCGGCGCGCTGGTGGTGCACGACCAGCCAGTCGCGCTTCACCGTGCCGGGCTGCTCGGGGGCGGGCTCGGCGCCGACCGTGGCCGTCGCCGTCGCCGAGGCGAACCGTCCCGCGGAGTCCTTCACCACGGCCTTGTACGCGACCTTCGTGCCCGCCGCGAGACCCCGCAGGTCGTGGAAGACCCGGAAGACGCGGGAGGAGCCGCCGCCGGTCGCCGCCGCGTTGGGCGCGTCGTCGGTGCCGACGACCCTCCACGGGCCGTCGCCCGTCTTGGCGGCGAAGGTGACCTGGTCGAAGCCGGTGCCCGGCACGGTCGCGGTGACCGGGATCCGGCCGTCCTCGGCGGTGCCCCTGATCTCGGCGCCGGGCAGGGCGACCGAGACGGCCGGGGCCGTGGCCGGGGCGGCGAGCCTGGCCGAGGCCCGGTAGACCACCGCGGACAGGGCCGGGACGGTGAGTCCCAGCTTCGTGTCCGCGCCGGTGGTGAGCGCGGCCGGCCCTTCGCCGTACACGCGGGTGAAGGCGGCGCCCGCCGAGAAGGTGGGCACGGCCGCGGTCGCCGCCTGCGCGGCGTTGTTGACCGCGACCACGTACTCGACCTGCCTGCTCGCGTCGATCCTGGAGAAGGCGTAGACGCCGCCCGAGGCGAGCCGTTCGATCTGGGCGCCGTCGGCCAGGGCCGGGTGGGCGTCGCGCAGCCCGGCCAGGGCGGCGATGCCGCGGTAGAGCGGGTGGGAGGGGTCGTGGTTGTCGCGCGCGTGGGTGGCGCCGGTGCCGATGAGGTCGTCGTCGAGGTAGTCGGCGGCCTTGGCCGGGAACAGCGGCGCGCGGGCGTCCTGGTCGCCGCCCGAGCCGGTGAAGCCCTGCTCGTCGCCGTAGTAGACGACGGGCTGGCCGCGGGTGAGGTACATCAGCTCGTGGGCGAGCAGGTCCCTGCGCAGCAGCTCGGCGTCGGGCGCACCGGGGTTGTCCTGGGCGACGAAGCGGCCGATGCGGCCCATGTCGTGGTTGCCGAGGAAGGTCGGCAGCGACGAGGCGTTGCCGTCGGCGTCGGTGTGGTGGTCGTCCCCGGCGTACAGCCTGGCCAGCCTGGTCGCGTCCGCGGTGCCGCCGACGAAGGAGCGGGCGGCCTCCTGGAACGGGAAGTCCAGGGTGGCGTTCATGCCGCCGCGGGTGGAGTAGCGGCTGGTGAAGGCCGGCTCGCCCGAGTAGACCTCGCCGAACATGAAGAACCGCTTGTTGCCGTGCTGGGCGGCGTAGCCGCGCAGGGCCGGGGAGAACCGCTCCCAGAACTCCATGTTCACGTGCTTGGCGGTGTCGATGCGGAAGCCGTCGAGGCCGGTGTCGCGCACCCAGGTCCGGTAGATGTCGATCATGCCCTTGACGACCTCGGGCCGCTCGGTCCACAGGTCGTCGAGGCCGAAGAAGTCGCCGTACTGGTCGTTCTCACCGCTGAAGGTGGAGTCGCCCCGGTTGTGGTACATCGTCGGGTCGTTCAGCCAGGAGGGCGTCTTGACCCTCTTCGGCGCGACCGGCGTGTACGGGAACGAGCCGGTGTCCACCTCGGGGAAGGTGTCCTTGCCGGCGTGGTCGCGGTCGTCGAACGGCCTGCCGTCGGTGTCGACGTAGGGGTAGGCGCCCTTGGAGCGGTAGGAGTAGGTCTTCTCGGCGTAGTCGATGACGTCGGCCGTGTGGTTGGTGATGATGTCGAAGAAGACCTTCATCCCGCGCCGGTGGGCCTCGCGCACCAGCTCCTTCATCTGGGCGTTGGTGCCCAGGTGCGGGTCGATCCTGGTGAAGTCGGTGATCCAGTAGCCGTGGTAGCCGGCCGAGACGTTCGCGCCGGTGCCCTGCACGGGACGGTTCGCGAACGCGGGGGTGATCCAGATCGCGGTGCTGCCCAGCTTCTTGATGTAGTCGAGCCCGCCGAGCAGGCCCTTGAGGTCGCCGCCCTGGTAGAACCCCTTGTGGGCGGGGTCGAAGCCGGTGACGAGCCGGTCGCCGGACAGGCCGCCGGTGTCGTTGCGGGTGTCGCCGTTGGCGAACCGGTCGGTCATCGCGAAGTAGAAGCGCTCGCGGCTCAGGTCGGCGCGCAGCGCGTCCCGGGCCAGCTCCCTGTCGGAGGGCTCGGCATCGCGGCTCAGCGGCGAGACCACGGGCGCGGAGATCCGCACCCGTGAGGAACCCGATGATAGGGCCGGCGGGGACGCCGGGGACGCCGGGGACGCTGACGACGGGGCGGACGCGGGGGAGGCGGACGCGGCGGCGGGGGGCGGGGTGGCGGCGAGGGGGGTGATCAGGGCTGTCACGAGCGCGACGCTCGCCAGCGAGGTCGTTCTCGCGCGCCGTGGGGGGAGTGGCCAGACCACGGGGGCCTCCACGGAGGTTGTTTCGGAGGTATTGCCCGGAAGTTACTCATTGGGACACGTCTGTGCAATCCCTTGCGGCAATTTTCTGAATATCCGGTAAGCCGAGGTGCCGGAAGGGAGATGCGCCGTCCCTGAAAACCGTACAAATAGGATTTATAGGTATTTGACGGTCAATACGGGTGTGTGGATTTGCGGTATGGATCGGTGGATCATCGGCTTGGGGAGGCATTTGTAACGACTTTGCAGACTCTTGCAGAAACTTCTTCCACTCAGGTTCACGTCGGCGTAACGTCCGGCGTACTCCAGAACCGGCCGGACGGCTCCGTTCGATCCCGTTCGATGTCATTCGATGTCCGGCCACCCCCTTGAACCTGAGGAGAGAACATGCGGCGAGCCTTCTCGGCTGCGACGATCGTCGCGGCCCTCGCCCTGGCGGTCTCCGCCTGCGGTGGCGGTGAGGCCGCCCCGGCGGCCCCCGCCCAGTCCGCGGCGGCCGACCCGTCGAAGATCAGCGGTGAGATCACCTGGTGGGACACGGTCCGGCCGGACAGCGAGGGGCCGACGTTCCAGGCGCTCATCAAGGAGTTCCAGGCGAAGTACCCCAATATCAAGGTCAAGTACGTCAACGTCCCCTCCGACCAGGCGCAGAACCAGTTCCAGACCGCGGCCCAGGCCGGCGCCGGGGCGCCCGACGTGATCCGCTCCGAGGTGGCCTGGACCTCCCAGTTCGCCTCGCTCGGCTACCTGCAGCCGCTGGACGGCACCCGCGCCGTCGAGAACGAGTCCGACTTCCTGCCCGGCCCGCTGAGCAGCACCAAGTACCAGGGCAAGACGTACGCGGTGCCGCAGGTGACCGACACCCTGGCGCTGCTGTACAACAAGAAGCTGCTGGCCGAGGCCGGGCACGAGAAGGCCCCCACCACCGTCGAGGAGCTCAAGCAGGTCGCGCTCGACGTCAAGAAGAAGACCGGCGTCAACGGCCTGGCCCTCAACGTCGACTCCTACTTCCTGCTGCCCTTCATGTACGGCGAGGGCGGTGACCTGCTCGACGTGGAGAACAAGAAGATCACCGTCAACTCCCCGGCCAACGTCAAGGCCATGGCCACCGTCGCCGACCTGGTCACCTCCGGCGCCGCGCCCAAGCCCGCCATCCAGGACAGCTACGCCAACGCGATGACCGCCCTCAAGGACGGCAAGGCCGCGATGATCTACAACGGCCCGTGGGCGCTGGCCGAGATCTACCAGGGCAAGGAGTTCAAGGACAAGGAGAACCTGGGCATCGCCCCGGTCCCGGCCGGCTCGGTCAAGGCCGGCGCCCCCACCGGCGGCTGGAACCTGGCGATCTACGCGGGCTCCCCCAAGCTGGACGCCGCCTACGAGTTCGTCCGCTTCATGAGCACCCCCGAGGCCCAGGCCAAGGTCGCCAAGGAGATCAGCCTCCTGCCGACCCGGACCTCCGCCTACGACAACCCCGACGTGCAGGGCAACAAGGACGTCGCCGTCTTCAAGCCGATCATGGACACCGCGGCCCCCCGGCCGTGGATCCCCGAGGGCGGCCAGCTCTTCCAGCCGCTGCTGGAGGGCTACCAGTCGCTGGTCGGCGGCAAGACGACCCCCGAGGACATGCTCAAGAAGGTCGACGGCCAGTACCGCGGCATCTTCAAGGACTGGAGCTGAGCCGTGGCGCTCTCGACTGGACGTGTGAGCAGCACGACCAGGGACCGGGGGGGGGGGGGGGGGGGGGGGGGGGGGAGGAGGGGGGGGGGTGGGGGGGGGGGGGGGGGTGAGGGGGGGGGGGGGGGAGGCGCGGGGACATGCCGCCGCCTAGGGCCGCGTTGAGCACGCCGAGCGCGAACCGGCGCTCGTCGGT
>NZ_JBVJIA010000011.1:14876-76258 GCF_055586505.1 Streptosporangium sp. NPDC050148
ACCCCCCCCCCCCCCCCCCCCCCCCCCCCCCCCCCCCCCCCCCCCCCCCCCCCCCCCCCCCCCCCCCCCCCCCCCCCCCCCCCCCCCCCCCCGGGGCCGCCGGTCCGGCGGTGGTGGCGGCCCGTTCCGGCGGGCGATGGGCAGGCACTGGTACGCCCTGGCCATGGTCGCCCCGGTGATCCTGGTCACCGGTCTGCTGATCGGCTGGCCGCTGGCCCGTGGCGTGTACCTGTCGCTGACCGACGCCACCGAGGCCAACATCGGCCGCACGATCGGCGTCAACGTCATCCCCTCCACCTACGAGTTCGTGGGCCTCGAGAACTACGTCGGGATCCTGACCAGCTCCCTGTTCTGGGACAAGCTGACCTGGACGGTCATCTGGACCGTCGCCTGCGTGGCGCTGCACTACGGCCTGGGCCTGGGACTGGCCCTGCTGCTCAACCGGCGCCTGCGGTTCCGCTCGGCCTACCGGCTGCTGCTCATCCTGCCGTGGGCCATCCCCGGGTTCGTCTCCGCGTTCATCTGGCGCTACCTGTACAACAGCGACTTCGGCGTGATCAACGCGATGCTCAGGGCCGCCGGCCTGGGCGCGGTCGGCTGGCTCGACGACCCGACCACGGCGAAGATCGCGGTCATCGCGGTCAACGTGTGGATGGGCGTGCCGTTCATGATGGTCGCCATGCTGGGCGGGCTCCAGTCGATCCCCGGTGAGCTCTACGAGGCCGCCGAGGTGGACGGCGCCACGCCGTGGCAGCGCTTCCGCTTCATCACCCTGCCCGGCCTGAGCACGGTGTCGAGCACCGTGGTCCTGCTGGGCACGATCTGGACGTTCAACATGTTCCCGGTGATCTACCTGATCAGCGGGGGCGGGCCCGGCAGCTCCACCGAGATCCTGGTCACCTACGCCTTCCGTGAGGCCTTCACCGGCGTCCGCAACTACTCCAACTCCGCGGCCTGGGGAGTGATCATCCTCCTGCTCCTCGTCGTGCTGGCCGTGGTCTACCGGCGCTCGCTGCGCAAGCAAGGGGAGGTCTGGTGAGCACCGTGAGCACCGCCGGCGACACCGCACGCACCGCCGGCCCGGCCCGGCGCGCCCGGGGACGGGGAGATCGCGGCCTGGGCGGTTCCGTCCTGCTGCACGCGACCCTGCTCGCCGCGGTCGCCGTCTCGCTCTTCCCGATCGTGTGGCTGGTCCTGACCTCGCTCAAGCCGCGCAACGGCTGGCTCTCCAGCGAGCTGGAGATCTTCAACCAGCCCTCGCTGGACAACTACACCCGGGTGCTGACCGAGACGCAGTTCCCGACCTGGCTGCTCAACTCGGTGATCGTCGCCGCCCTGACCACCGTCATCGGCGTCTTCCTGGCCTCCACCACCGGGTACGCGATCAGCCGCTTCCGCTTCCCCGGCTACCGCGGGGTCATGTGGATGCTGCTCGTCACCCAGATGTTCCCGGTGGCGATCCTCATCGTCCCGCTCTACAACCTGATGGCCGGCCTGAGACTGCTCAACCAGATCCCCGGCCTGGTCATCGCCTACATGACCGTGGCGGTCCCGTTCTGCGCGTGGATGATGAAGAGCTACTTCGACTCCATCCCGCGCGAGATCGACCAGGCGGGGATGGTCGACGGCCTGACCCCGTTCGGCACCTTCTGGCGGGTCATCCTGCCGCTGGCCAGGCCCAGCCTGGCGGTCACCGCGTTCTACTCCTTCATGACCGCCTGGGGTGAGGTCGCCTACGCGACCGTCTTCATGTCCCAGGAGGAGAAGCGCACGCTCGGCATCGGCCTGCAGCAGTTCGTCGGCCAGCACTGGTCGGACTGGGGACTGCTCACCGCCTCGGCGGTGCTGATCGCGGTGCCCGCGGCGGTCGTCTTCCTGCTGGTCCAGCGGCACCTGGTCGCCGGGCTCACCAGCGGCGCCACGAAGGCGTAACACTCCCGTGCTATCACGTCCTGACATGTCATTTGATCGGGGGACTCAACCATGACCGAGCTCGTTCACGCGGACCCGTCACCATCGGGCACCGGCACCGCCACCCGGTGGTGGCGCGACGCGGTGATCTACCAGGTCTACGTACGCAGCTTCGCCGACGGCAACGGCGACGGCGTGGGGGACCTGCTCGGCGCGCGCGGCAGGCTGCCGTACCTGGCCGACCTGGGGGTCGACGCGGTCTGGCTCACCCCGTTCTTCACCTCGCCGATGGCCGACTTCGGCTACGACGTGGCCGACTACCGGGACGTGGACCCGATCTTCGGGTCGCTGGCCGACGCGCGGGCCCTGATCGACGACGCGCACCGCCACGGCCTGCGCGTGATCGTGGACGTGGTGCCCAACCACACCTCCGACCGGCACGCCTGGTTCCTGGAGGCCCTGGCGGCACGCCCCGGCGAGGCGGCGCGGGAGCGCTACATCTTCCGCCCGGGCCGGGGCGCGGCCGGTGAGCTGCCGCCCAACGACTGGGAGTCGATCTTCGGCGGCCCGGCGTGGACCCGGCTGCCGGACGGCGAGTGGTACCTGCACCTGTTCGCCCCCCAGCAGCCCGACCTGAACTGGGAGAACCCCGAGGTCCACGCGGAGTTCGAGTCGATCCTGCGCTTCTGGCTCGACCTGGGCGTGGACGGCTTCCGCATCGACGTCGCCCACGGCATGGTCAAGGCCGAGGGCCTGCCCGACGTCGGCCACCCCGACCAGGTGAAGATGATCGGCGCCGACGTGGTGCCGTTCTTCGACCAGGACGGCGTGCACGACATCCACCGCGCCTGGCGCAGGCTGCTCGACTCCTACCCGGGCGAGCGGATCGGCGTCGCCGAGGCGTGGGCGCCGTCCCCGCAGCGGCTGGCCAACTACGTCCGCCCCGACGAGATGCACCAGGCGTTCAACTTCCACTTCCTCAAGACCCCCTGGGACGCCGACGCGTTCCGCGCGGTCGTCCAGGAGTCGCTGGCCACCGCCGACCTGGTCGGCGCGCCCAGCACCTGGGTGCTGTCCAACCACGACGTCAAGCGTCACCTGACCCGCTACGGCGGCGGCGAGCTCGGCCTGCGCCGTTCCCGGGCGGCCGCCCTGCTGACGCTCTCCCTGCCCGGCTCGGCCTACGTCTACCAGGGCGAGGAGCTCGGCCTTCCCGAGGTGCTCGACCTGCCCGAGGAGTTCCTGCACGACCCGCAGCGCCACCGCAACCCCGAGGACGGCCGCGACGGCTGCCGGGTGCCGCTCCCGTGGGCCGACGGCGAGCCGCACTTCGGCTTCAGCCTGCTGCCGGGCACCGGCGCCCCCTGGCTGCCCATCCCGGACGCCTGGGGACCCCTCAGCGTCGAGTCCCAGCTGCGGGACCCGCTCTCCACGCTGAACCTCTACCGCGAGGCGCTGAGGATCAGGCGCGAGCGCCGCAGCTTCGACGACACCCCGCTGACCTGGCTCGACTCCCCGGAGGGAACGCTGGCCTTCCGCCGGGGCGACGGGTTCGCCTGCACGGTCAACCTCACCGGCGAGCCGGTCACGCTGCCCGCCCCCGGGCGGATCCTGCTGGCCAGCGCCGGGACGACGGTCGAGGACGGCCTGGCACGGCTCGCCCCCGACTCCGCCGTCTGGTGGGGAACCGATGGCGCATAGCGCGGGCCCGCTCGGCAGCGGCACCGGCGGCACCGGCGGCACCGGCGTCAACGGCACCGCCCGGCTGACCGACATCGCCGCCCAGGCCGGGGTGAGCGAGGCCACGGTCAGCCGGGTGCTCAACGGCAAACCGGGCGTCTCCGCCCTCACCCGGCGCTCGGTGCTGGCGGCCCTGGACGTCATGGGGTACGAGCGCCCGCAGCGGCTGCGCCAGCGCAGCAACGGGCTGATCGGCCTGGTCACCCCGGAGCTGGACAACCCCATCTTCCCGGCGTTCGCCCAGGCCTTCGAGAAGACCCTGACCCAGCACGGCTACACCCCGGTGCTGTGCACCCAGCTCCCCGGCGGCGCGGTCGAGGACGAGTTCACCGAGCTGCTGGTGGAGCGGGGGGTCAGCGGCATCATCTTCGTCTCCGGCCTGCACGCGGACGTCACCGCGCGCGCGGACCGCTACACCCAGCTCATCGGGCAGGGCGTGCCCATCGTCCTGCTCAACGGCCACGCGGCCGACGTCCCGGCCCCGTTCATCTCCCCGGACGACCGGGCCGCGGCCCGGCTGTCCGTGCAGCACCTGGTCGACCTCGGCCACGAGCGGATCGGCCTGGCCGTCGGTCCCGGCCGGTTCGTCCCGGTGATCAGGAAGATCGAGGGCTATCGGCGGGCGATGTCCCGGCTGCTCGGGGTGACCGAGGTGGACGGGCTGATCTCGCACTCGCTGTTCTCGGTGGAGGGCGGCCAGGCCGCGGCCGCCCAGCTGCTGGCCCGGGGGTGCACCGGCATCGTGTGCGCGTCCGACCTGATGGCGCTGGGCGCGATCCGCGCCTGCCGGGACCGGGGCCTGACGGTCCCCGGTGACGTCTCGGTGGTGGGGTTCGACGACTCGCCGCTGATCGCGTTCACCGACCCTCCGCTGACCACCGTGCGCCAGCCCGTGCAGTCGATGGTGACCGCGGCCGTGCACACCCTGCTGGAGGCCGTCACCGGGACCCCCGGGCAGCAGCACTCCGAACTCATCTTCCAGCCCGAACTCATCGTGCGCGGCTCCACGGGCTCCGGCCCCAAGATCCTGCGCTGACCTCCCGCCCGCCGGCCTCCCGGCGGGGCCCCGCCCCCCTCCCTCTCACGTTCCACGCACCCGTCACGCCACGGAGACCGGCACCCCGCCGCCTCTCCTGTTCGGCACGCGCGTCCCCGGGTCGTCACCGGTCCGGGCCCGCCCCCCTCGCTCGATCCGCCTACCTCGCGTGCCCGCCCAGGAGGCCCGCATGAGTGTGCACGATCCCGTCCCGGCCACCGCCTCGTCCACCGTCTCGTTCACTGCCTCGCCCACCGTTCCCCTGCTGCTCGCCGCGCGGGCGCAGACCGACCCCGACCGGCCCGCCCTCGCCGGTGCCGACCCTCTCGGATCGGAGGACCTGACCTTCGGCCGCTGGGAACGGTGGTCCAACGCCGCCGCCCGCGGCCTGATCGCCCGGGGACTGCGGCCCCGCGACCGCGTCGGCCTGCTGTTCGGCGGACGGGACTGGGCGGCGTTCGCCGTCGCCTTCTGCGCGGTGCTCAAGGCGGGCGGCGTGGCGGTGCCGCTCTCGGCCCGGCTCAGCGACCGCGAGATCCTCGACACCCTGGACCACTGCGGCGCCACGGGCGTGCTCCACGGCCCGCGAGACTCGTCGCGCGAGCCGGGCACCGGGCGCTGGTGGTCGACGGTGCCCGACACCGGCGACGGTTCGCCGGTCGACGTCCCGGCCGGCCCGGGAGACCTCGCCCAGATCGTCTACACCTCCGGCACCACCGGAACCCCCAAGGGCGTCGGCGCCACCCACGCCAACCTGACCCACGGCCGCCCGCTCCGCCCGCGGCGCCGGGCCTACACCCACTCCGAGCGCTTCCTGCACGCCTTCCCCATCGGGACGAACGCCGCGCAGATGATGCTGATGGACGCCCTGACCGCGCACCCGGCGGCGCTCACCCTCGACGTGTTCGAGCCCGAGGAGTTCTGCAGGCTCATCGAGGCGCACCGGGTGGGCACGGTCTTCCTGGTGCCGTCCATGGCGATCGAGCTGCTCGGCTCCGGCGCGCACCGCAGGCACGACCTGTCCAGCGTGCTGCTGCTGGGCTCCTCGGCCGCGGCGCTGCCCCCGGCCGTCGCCCAGGACCTGGCCGCGGCGTTTCCCGGTGCGACGCTGGTCAACCACTACACCTCCACCGAGGCGGTGCCCGCGCAGACGACCATGATCGTCGATCCGGCCAGGCCCACCTCGCTCGGCCGTCCCACCGACCCCGGTGACCTGCGGATCCTCGGCGAGGACGGGCGGATCCTGCCGCCGGGGGAGACCGGCGAGGTCTGGCTCCGCTCCCCGGCCCCGGCGCGCACCTACGTGGGCGACCCCGAGGGCAGCGCGCTGGTCTTCCGCGACGGCTGGGTCCGGATGGGCGACGTCGGCCACCTCGACGACGACGGCTACCTGCACCTGTCCGACCGGGAGAGCGACGTCATCAAGTCCGGCGCCCTGAAGGTGTCCACCGTCCAGATCGAGGCCGCCCTGCACGAGCACCCCGCCGTGGCCGAGGCCGCGGTCGTCGGGGTGCCCCACCCGGTGATGGGCTCGATGCCCGCCGCCGCGGTGCGCCCGGCGTACCCCGTGGCCGTGGACGAGCTGCGCGACTTCCTGTCCGGACGGCTGGCCCGGCACGAGCTGCCCACCCGGATCCTGCTGGTGGACTCCTTCCCGCGCAACGACATCGGCAAGATCGTCAAGTCCGGGGTGCGCGCCCTCTTCGCCGCCCGGGGCCGCGCCGTCCCCCTGACCCCAGAGCAGGAGCGGTGCCTGTCCGGCCCGCTCGCCTCGGGCGAGACGGTCCGGGTGGCCGTACGGGTGAGCGAGGAGGTGGACCCGGGCGTGCTCAGACGGGCCCTGCGGGAGGTCGCCGCCGCCCACGACGCGCTGCGGCTGGCGTTCCCCTGCCACGACGGGGTCCGTACCGCCGAGGTCGTCCCCGGCGCCGACCCCGAGCTGGTCGTGTTCCCCGCCGCGGACGCGGTCCGCGGCGACGACGTCCCGGAGCGGGTGGAGGAGGAGTCGGCCAGGCCCTTCGACGTGGAGCGCGGGCCGCTCTGGCGGACGATCCTCACCGGCCCGTCCCCGGACGGCCGCCTGCTGGTGCTCTGCGCCTCGGAGCTGGTCTGCGACGCCTGGTCACTGGAGACCGTCCTGTACGAGCTCGGGACCGCCTATGCCGCCGCGCTCTCCGGCGGGCCGCCCGCTGCGCCCTCCGACGGCTCCCGCGCTCCCCGTGCCTCCTACGCCGACTGGGCGGCCGGGCGCCGCTCGCGACCCACCGGCCGGGACGGCCCGTCCGGCCCGTTCGATCCGGCAGGGCCGGACGGGCCTGGCCGTCCGGAGGGTGCAGGTGAGGTGCACGCGTTCCTGCTGGAACCGGAGACGGCCGGCAGGATGCGGCAGGCGGCGCGCGCCGGGCGGACCACGGCCGACGCGACGGCGCTCGCCCGCTGGGCGGCCGCGGTGTCCCGGGTGCGGAAAGTGCCCGATCCCGTGGTGCTCGTCCGCGAACCCGGGCGGGACGACCCCGCCCACGCCCTCCTCGTCGGGCCGCTCGCGCTGGACGTCCCGATCCGCCCATCCGATACGTCCGGTACGCGCGAGACCGGTGAACCCCCCGGCCCGCCCCGGTCGTACGACGCCCGTTTCCTCTTCGAGGGGCTCGCGCCGGGACCGTACCTGCCGGGCCTGAGGTCCGAGCCGTGGGCGCTTCCCGCCGTGCCGCCCGCCGACGGCGGGCCGTCCCTCACCCTCACCGAGCAGCAGGACGGGTCCGTGTCCGGCGTCTGCTCGGGCCCGGACGCCGAGCGCCTCGCCCGGGAGTTCCGGCGCCTGTGCGACCCGTCCGTCTCCTGAGCACCTTCTCCCGGGCCCCCTCTCCGATGTGCGACCCGTCCGTCTCAGCACCACCCGGCCTCTCCCTCCCGGATCCCGTCTCCGATCGGAAGTGATCATGACGTCCGAGACCGATTCCCTGATCGGCTCCGTCCCCGTCCCCGCCTCACTCGCCCAGCAGGGCATCTGGTTCAACGAACGGCTGGGCGGCACCGAGACCGTCTACACGATGCCGTTCTCCGTCACCTTCGACGGCCCCCTCGACGTCACGGCGCTGGCCGCGGCCTGGCGGGCGCTCGTCGCGCGGCACCCGTCGCTGACCCGCGTGGTCTCCGAACGCCAGGGCGTGCCGTACCTGACGCCCGCAGCGGAACCGCCCGGGCTGCGCGTCGTCGAGACCGGCGCCGGCCGGCTCGGCGGACCGGTCACCGAGGAGATCCTGCGCCCCTTCGACCTGACGCGCGGGCCGTTGCTGCGCGGCACCCTGTACGTGGAGGGCCCGCGCAGGGCGACGCTGCTGGTCGTGGTCCACCACCTCGTCTTCGACGGCGAGTCGACGTCGGTGTTCCTGCGGGACCTGGCCGCGCTCTACCGGGCCGAGGTCACCGGCGCCCCAGCCGGCCTGCCGGAACCCTACGGTGACGATCCCCGCGAGCTCGCCGCCCGCGCCGAGGCCAGGGTCGCGGCGAGCCTGTCCTTCGCCCGCGAGTTCTGGGGACCGCGCCGACGGGAGGCGGCCGAGGTCGTCCTGCCCGGCCTGACCGGGGAGGTGCCCGCGGTGGACCGGGGGGCGGCGGTGCGGTTCGACCTGCCCGCTCCGGCGCGCGAGGCACTGGCCCGGCTGTCGGAGGAGATCGGGGCGAGCAGGTTCGAGATCGTCCTCGCCTCGCTGCACGCCCTCCTGTACCGGTACGGCAACGCCGAGCCGACGGTCGCCGTCGACCTGGGCACCCGCTCGCCGGAGACCCGCGACCAGATCGGCGCCTTCGTCAACGAGCTGCCCGTCACCGCCCGGCTCCGGCCGGAGTGGGGCTTCCGGCGCTTCGTGGGCGACCAGCGTTTCGCCTACGGCCTCCGCTCCGACCTGCGCGGCCTCTTCCGGGTCCGGGAGGTGCCGCTGTCGCGCGCCGTCAGCGGCGTACGGCCGGGCGTCTCGCTCGCGCCGATCTCCCTCGGCTACCGCAGGCGTGAGGCCGCGCCCGGGTTCCACGGCGTCGGCGCCCACGTGGAATGGGTGCTGTTCAACCACACCGTCCGCGGCGCCATGCGCGCGCACATCGTGGACGGGCCCGACCGGTTCGGCGTCGTCCTGCAGTACAACCCGCGCCTGATGAAGGGCGACGACGCCGAGCGCGTCGCGGAGCACTGGCGCACCCTGCTCGCCGCGGTGGCCGCCGACCCGGACCTGCCGATCGCCGAGCTGCCGCTGCTCGGCGAGGAGGAGACCCGGCGCCTGCTGTCGGAGTGGAACGACACCGCCGTCGCCTACCCGTCCGCGACCCTGCCCGAGCTCCTCACCGAGCAGGCCGCCCGTACCCCCGAGGCGGTCGCGGCGGTCTGCGGCGCGCGGACGATGAGTTACGCCGAGCTGGCCGGGGCCGTGGACGGGCTCGCGTCGCGGCTGCGGGCGCTGGGGGTGCGGCGGGGCACGCTCGTCGCGGTCTGCGCGGGACGCTCCCTGCCCACCCTGGTGACCCTGCTCGCCGT
This sequence comes from Streptosporangium sp. NPDC050148, assembly GCF_055586505.1. Taxonomy (NCBI): domain Bacteria; kingdom Bacillati; phylum Actinomycetota; class Actinomycetes; order Streptosporangiales; family Streptosporangiaceae; genus Streptosporangium; species Streptosporangium sp. NPDC050148. The sequence continues at coordinate 24,092 of NZ_JBVJIA010000011.1, forward strand.
CTCCCGGGCCGGGGGCGCCTACCTGCCCCTCGACCCGGATCACCCGATCGAGCGCCTGCGCCTGATCCTGGAGGACTCCGGCGCCGGGCTGCTCCTGACCGGCCCGGAACGCCGGGACGACCTCGCCGGGGCCGGCGTCCGCACCCTCGATCTGACCGACCTGACCGACCTGACCGACCTGACCGACCTGACCGATTCCGCGGACCCGGCCGATTCCACCGGGCCGGGTTCCCGGCCCGCCGTCCCCGCCGGGGCGACCGCGGATCCCGCCTCCGTCCCCGCTCCCGTCCCCGCCGAGGCCGAGGCTCCGCCGCCGTGGCCCGAGCCGGGTGACCCGGCGTACGTGCTGCACACCTCGGGCTCCACCGGACGGCCCAAGGGGGTGCGGATCCCGCACCGGGCACTGGCCAACCTGCTGCTGGCCATGCGCGACCTGCTCGGCTCGGCCCCCGGCGACCGCTGGCTCGCGCTCACCTCGCTCTCGTTCGACATCTCGGCACTGGAGCTCTACCTGCCGCTGGTCACCGGGGGGCGGGTCGTGCTCGCCCCCGACGGGGCGCTCGCCGACGGGCGCGAGCTCGTACGGCTGGCCGCGGGAAGCGGGGTCACCCACGTGCAGGCGACCCCGTCGGGCTGGCGGATGCTGCTGGACGCCGGGCTCGACCTGCCCGGCGCGACCGCCCTGGCCGGAGGCGAGACCCTGCCCGCCCCGCTGGCCCGGGAGATCCTCGGCGCGACCGGCAGGCTGTTCAACGTCTACGGGCCCACCGAGACGACGATCTGGTCCACCGGCGCCTTCGTCACCGAGCCCGTCACCACCGTGCCCATCGGCGCGCCGCTGGCCAACACCCGGGTCCACGTGCTGGACGAGCGGCTGCGGCTGCTTCCGGAGGGCGTGCCCGGAGAGCTCTGCATCGCCGGTGACGGCGTCGCCGACGGCTACCTCGGCCTGCCCGAGCTGACCGGGGACCGCTTCCCCGCCGACCCGTTCGGGCCCGGCCGCCTCTACCGGACGGGCGACCGCGTCCGCAGGCGTTCCGACGGGCTGATCGAGTTCATCGGCCGCCTGGACGACCAGATCAAGCTCCGCGGCCACCGCATCGAACCCGGGGAGATCGAGTCCCGGCTGCTGGAGCACCCCGCCGTGGCCCGTGCCGCCGTGGTGGCCAGGGAGGACGACAAGGGGGAGCGGCGCCTGGTCGCCTACCTGGAGTGCGCGACGGTACCCGCAGACCTGCGCGAGCACTGCGCCACCACCCTGCCCCCGTACATGATCCCCGCCGACGTCGTCGCGTTGCCCGCGCTGCCGATGACCGCCAGCGGCAAGCTCGACCGGGCCGCCCTGCCCGCGCCCGGGGCCCGCGCCACCGCGCCCGGCACGGCCGTGCCCGCCGTCCTGACCGGGGTGGCCGCGGAGCTGCACGACATCTGGCGGGAGGTGCTCGGCGTCGAGGCCGTCGGTCTCGACGAGGACCTGTTCGAACTGGGCGGCCACTCCCTGACGATCACCCAGATCGCCTCCAGGGTCCGGCTGCGCCTGGGCGCCGACCTGCCGCTGCACGTCTACTACGACGAGCCCACGATCGCCGCGATCGCCTCCGCCGTCGAACGTCTCACCGGGGAGCGCTGACCCGTGACCCTCCCATCACCCCCACCGCCCCCGGCCGTGCCCGGGCTGCACGTCAACTGGACCGGCCCCTACCGGGCGGGCCTGCGCCGCCACCGTGACCGGGCCCTGGAGAACGGCCCGTACACGATGCCGATCGAGGAGATCCTCACCTGCGTGCACAGCGCGTACGCCTGGCGGGCCTTCCACGGCGGTGTCGCGCTGGTGACCGACGAGCTGGGCGCCTCCTACACCGCGGCGCAGGGCCTGGACGTGCTCTACGACCGCGTCGACACCCGCCTCGACGACCTGGACGCCCTGGACGTGGACCCGCTGCTGTACTTCGCGGCGGGCAAGATCTACACGGCCCTCCTGTACGCCGCCCCGTTCGCCGTCGTCGACACCGACCTCTACCTGCGCGCCCCCGTCGGCCACCTGGGACGGGGCGGGTTCGTGTTCGCGCACTGGGAGTCGGTGGACAACGCCGTCTACCCGCCGCCCGAGGAGGTCCCCCGGCCCGCCGGCCTGGAGCTGTCACGCTGGCTCTTCGACACCCCCGCGGCCAACATGGCCCTGTCCGTCTTCCTCGACGACCGGCACCGCGCCGAGTACGCGGAGGCGGCCATGGCCTTCATGACGGGGAACGCCGGGCCGTCGGCCACCGAGCCGATCGTCCGCCAGACCTTCGCCGAGCAGCGCCTGGCCCCCGCGGTCGCCCGCTCTCTCGGCGTGGACCTGCGCCCGCTCACCGACCGCTTCTGGGTCGTGGAGACCGAGGAGTGGGACGGGCCCTCCCACGCCGGGCGCTTCCACCACACCTGGAACCAGAAGCGCCTGCTGCGCCAGTTCCCCGAGCTGCGCCCGGCCTACTGGCGTTACCTGCTGGAGGACCTGCTCTGGAACCATCCCGGCGCCGCCGACCTGCTGCCGTCGGTGCCCGCCCTCGCCGGGTGCGCCGACCTCGTCCACGCCGTACGCCGCGACCTCGCCGCGCACGGCCCCAGCGTCCTGGATTGGAAGACCGCGTGACCGCGCAGAGCACCGAGACGGAGCTGGGCGCCCTGTGGCGCCAGGTGCTCCGCGTCCCCGCGGTCGCTCCCGGCGACAACTTCTTCGAACTGGGCGGGGACTCCTTCAGAGCGGCCCAGCTCGCCACCCTGATCGGTGAACGGCTGGGCGTGCCCGCCACCCCGGCGCTGGCCTTCGACCGGCCCGAGCTGGCGGGCCAGGCCCGGTGGATCGACGGCGCCCGCCGCCCGGCCGCCCCGCCGCCCGCCGCCGCGGCGGGCGGGGAGGAGGGCGGGGGAGCGGCGCTCAGCACGCAGCAGGAGGAGTTCCTGGAGTGGATGTTCTCCGGCGACCCCGTCCGCGACATCGGCTCCTGCGCCACCGCCGTCCGCATCCGGGACGCCCTCGACGTCCCCCTCCTGACCCGGGCGCTGGAGACGGTGATCGCCCGGCACGACCCGCTGCGCACCGTCGTCACCGCCTCCGGGCAGGTCCTGATCGCGGACGAGCTGCCCCCCGAGGTCGACGAGGCCGAGGCCCGTGGCGACACGCCCGAGGAACGCGAGCGCGACGCCGAACGCATCGTGTGGCACGAGCGGATGCGTCTCGACAGCGCGCTGCGCGGCCCGCTGGTGCGGGCCCTGGTGGTACGCCTGGACGAGGACGACCACGTGCTGGCCCTGGCCGTGCACCACTTCGCCTTCGACGGCTTCTCACTCGGCGTCCTCCTTCGCGAGCTGGGCATCGCCTACTCGGCGCTGCGCACCGGACACCCCGTCCGGCTGCGTCCGCTGCCGATGACCTACGCCGCCTACTGCGAGTCCGCCCGCGCGCGGTGGCCGGCCAACCGGCCGTACTGGGACCGGGTGCTGGACGGCGCGCCGCGCGACCTGACGCCCTTTCCCGGACGGCGGGACACCACCCTGTTCTCCCGGCGCAGGCACGCCTTCGAGATCGACGCCGACCTCGCCCGGCGGCTGCGCGAGACCGCCCAGAGCCGCGGCGCGACCACGTTCATGGCGGTGGCCGCCTGCTGGACCTGGCTGCTGCGGCAGTGGACCGGGCTGACGGACCTGGTGGTGATGTCCCCCGTGCCCGGCCGTACCGCCCCCGAGCACGAGGCGCTGATCGGCTGCCTGGTGCAGTCGCTCGTCCTGCGCCTCGACGCCTCGGGCGAGCCCGCCTACACCGAGCTGGTCGAGCGGGTCAGGGAGGTCTCGGTCGGGGCGGTCGCGCACCAGTTCCACTCCTACCTGGAGACCCGGACGCGGGTGCCGTTCCCCTCGCGGATCCACTACGAGAGCTTCGGCGCCCCGCACTTCCCCGGCCTGCTGTCGGAGGCGTTCCCCTTCCCGCGCGAGCAGGAAAGGCTCGAATGGGCCGCGAACCCGGGCGAGCTCGACCTCAGCGCCCCCGAGCTGATCGTCGAGGAGCAGCGGGACGGCTCCATGCTCGCGGCCGTGGTCTACAACCACTACGGCTACGACCCCGCCACGGCCGCCGAGCTCGCCGAGGCTTTCCAGCGCTACGCCCGCCTCGCGGTCGAGGACCCGGACGAGCCGCTGCCGGGGCTGGACACGTCACCGCGTTCCGGCACGGCCGAGAGCCCTGGCACGGTGGAGCGTTCCGCCGAGGCCGAGGACTCCGGCACGGCACCGGGGGAGGAGACCTCATGACGGCCGGACGGGCCGCGATCGTCGGGGCGGGACCCGCGGGGTCGCTGCTCGCCATCCTCCTCGCCCGCCGCGGCCACCGGGTCGACGTCTACGACCTGCGCCCCGACCCGCGTGACGGCAAGGGCGACGGCGAGGGGCGCTCGATCAACCTGGGCCTGTCGGCCCGCGGCATCCGCGCCCTGCGGCACGTCGGCCTGTGGGAGACGCTGCGCGACCGGCTGGTCCCGATGCGGGGGCGCGTCGTCCACCGCCCGGACGGGCAGGCCGTCTTCCAGGCGTACGGCACCGACCCGGCGCAGATCCTCTACTCGGTCGACCGGGACGAGCTGACCACCCTCCTGGTCGAGCGCGCCGCGGCGCACGAGGGCGTCAGGCACGTCTTCGGCGTCCGCTGCGCCGGGGTCGACCGCGAGAACGCGGGCCTGACGCTGACCGACGCGGTCACCGGGGAGGCGCGCGGTGCCCGCGCCGACTTCGTGGTGGGCGCGGACGGCGCGTTCTCCGCGGTACGCGCCGCCATGCAGCGGGGGCTCCCCACCGGCTACCGCCAGGACTTCCTGGAATGGGGATACAAGGAGCTGACGATCCCCGCCGCCCCCGGTGGCGGCCCCCGCGTCCCGCTGGAGGCGCTGCACGTCTGGCCGGGGGACGGCGCCCTGATCGTCGCCCACCCCAACGTGGACGCCTCGCTCACCGCCACGCTCTTCCTGCCGCACACCGGCGTCCCCGGCGCGCCGGGCTTCGACGGCCTCACCGGTGAACGCGACGCCGTCCGCTTCCTCGGCCGGGTCTTCCCCGGATTCGCGGACCTCGTGCCCGACCTGGCGGCCCAGTACGCCGCCGCCCCGGTCGGCAACCTGGTCACCATCCGCACCTCGCGCTGGCGGCACGCCGGCCGGGTGGTCCTGGTGGGCGACGCCGCCCACGCGGTCTACCCCTTCTACGGCCAGGGCATGAACTCGGCGCTGGAGGACTGCCTGGTGCTCGACGACTGCCTGGCCCGCCACCCCGGCGACCGGGCGGCGGCGTTCGGCGCGTACCAGCGGCTGCGCAGGCCGCACACCGACATCCTGGCCGACCTGTCCGAACGCAACTTCGCCGACCTGCGCGACGGCACCCGCTCCCCGCTGCGGCTGGCCCGCAGACAGGCCGACCTGGCCCTGAACCGCATCTTCCCCACCCTGTGGCGGCCGCTCTACACGATGGTCTCGCACACCGACATGCCGTACGGCGAGGCGCTGCGCCGGGCCCGCCACCAGGACCGCGTACTGCGCTGGTCGGGTGCCGCCCTGGCGACCGGCGCCGCCCTCGCGGCCGTGAAGCTCACCTCTGCTCGGAGGACCTCCCCGTGATCGTGCACCCCGACGACCCCTCGCTCCATCTGATCGAGGTCGCCGACCTCGACCTCCCGTACCCGCCGCCCGAGGCGCACGCGCACCGGGACACGCTGCGGGCCGTGATCGGCTGGGCCGAGACCTACCTGTGCCGCCCGCACCCCGACCTGGGCCGCAACGGCCCGGTCTGCCCCTACGCCCAGGGCTCGCTGAGCAGGGGCAGGTTCTACCTCGCGGTGCCCGGGACGGCCCCCCGCACCGTGGAGGACGTCGTCGCCCTGGTGGAGCCGTACCGGGCCTGGTTCACCGGGCTCGCCCCGCGGGGCGAGCCCGACGCCGTGTTCACCACGATCCTGATCCTGCTGCCCGGCCTCGCCGGCCGGGTGGCGCTCGTCGACGCCGCGCAGGAGGCGCTGAAGGACCGCTTCGTCGAGGAGGGGCTGATGGTCGGGGAGTTCCACGACGGCCCGCCCGACAAGCCCGGCCTGTGGAACCCGCTGCTGCGCCCGCTGTCCGGGCCCGTGCCGCTGCTCGCGATCCGCCACATGGTCGCCACGGACCTGCCGTTCCTGCACCTGGACCCGGCCCACCGCGACGCCTACCTGGCCCGCTTCGGCGGCCGGGTCCCCGCCCACCTGCGGGAGACGGTCACCGAGGCCGGAAGCGTGGAGGCCACCGTGACCGACGCGGTGACGGGCGCCGTGGCCGGGGCCGTGACCGCCACCGTGACCGGCGCCGTCCGCGACGCCGCGACCGACACCGCACTGGAGACCGTCCTGGAAGGAGCGGAATGACGCCCATCGCGCGCCGCGACCCCTCGGCGCCCGTCCCGCTCACCCCGGCCCAGGCCCGCCTGTGGTTCCTCGACCGGGCCGGACAGGGCGCCGGGACGTCCTACGTGTGCTGGACCTCCCAGCGCGTCACCGGACCGCTCGACGTGAACGCGCTGCGGGCGGCGTTCACCGCCGTGGTACGCCGCCACGAGGCGCTGCGCCTGGCCGTCGTCGAGGGACCCGCCCAGGTGGTGCGCGAGGACGGGCCCGAGCTGAACGTGGTGATCCTCCCCGGCGAGCCGGAGGCACGCGCCCTGGCGGACGGCCTGCTCGCGCGGGGGTTCGCGTTCGACGGCGGCCCGCTGCACCGGGCCGTGCTCATCGGGATCGCCCCCGGGGAGCACGTTCTGGTGTGGTGCCTGCACCACATCGTGTGCGACGGGCCCTCCATCGGCATCCTGGAGGACGACCTGTGGGCCTGCTACCGGGCCCTCACCGAGGGGGCGGAGCCCCCGCCGGGCGTCTTCGCCCAGTTCCCCGACTACGCCGCCTGGCTCGCCGGGCAGGACCGGGACGCCCGCGAGGCCGGTCGCGCCCACTGGCGTGAGCACCTGTCCGGCGCCCCGGCCCTCAGCACCCTGCCGCAGGACCGGCCCCGGCCGCGCGAGCCCGTACGCGACGGGGCCCGGCGCTCCCTGAGTCTGCCCGAGGCCCTGGTGCCCGAGCTGTACGCCCTCGCCAGGGCCAGGCGCACCACCCTGTTCGTCCTGGCGATGGCCGCGATGACCGCGGCCGTCGCCAGGTACTCCGACGAGGAGGACGTGGTCGTCGGGACCGCCCTGGTCGACAGGTACTCCGAGGGCCTGCCCGACCTGGAGGACTCGGTCGGCTTCTACGTCAACCTCGTCCCGGTCCGGACGGACCTGCGGGCCGACCCCACCCTGGACGAGCTGCTGCGCGCCGTGCGCGGCTCGGTCATCCGGGGGCTCGGCCACCAGGCGATCCCGTTCGAGGAGATCGTCGAACTGGCCGGGGTGCCCCGCGACCTGAGCAGGAACCCGGTGTTCCAGACGCTGCTGGTGATGGAGTCCGCGGGCCGGTCCGGGCGGAGGGCGGAGGGCCTGGCGGTCGAGCCGTGGCCGCTGCGCACCTCGTCTCCGGGCGCCCGCTTCGACGTGACCCTCGTGGTGACCGTGGGGGAGGGCCGGATCGACCTGCACGCCGACCACTCCGCCGACCTGTACGACGCGGACACGATCGACCGGTTCCTGCGTCACGTCACCGCCTTCCTGACGGCCTTCACCAGCACGCCGGACCTGCGGGTCTGGCAGGTCCCGCTGCACGACGAGGGTGACCTCGGCGCGGGCCCCGGAGGTGGCCCGCCGTCCGGGGGCTTCACCGCGGTTCACGAGCTCTTCGCCCGGCGGGCGGCCGAGACCCCGGCCGCCCCGGCGCTGGTGTCGGAGGCCGGGACGGTCGGCTACGGCGAACTGGAGCGCCGCTCCGCGCGGCTGGCCGGACGGCTGCGCGCGGCCGGGGCGCGACGGGACTCGGTCGTGGCCGTCGTCCTGCCCGGCGGGCCGGACGCCGTCGTCGCCCTGCTCGCCGCCCTGCGGGCGGGCGCCGCCTACCTGCCGCTCAACCCGGCCGACCCGCCGGATCGGCTCGCCGGGATCCTCCGGGAGGCCGGGGCGGTCGTCGCCGTCACCTCCGCCCGGTACGCGGACGCGCTGGCCGGTCACCCCGGCACCGTCCTGAACCTCGACGCCCCCGTCGCCGACGTCCCCGGCGCCCCCGGCGCCACCCCCGACCCCGGCGACGCCCTTCGCGACCCCGACCCCGACCCCGACGCCGACTCCGACGCCGACGTCCAGGCCGTCCGGGCCGCCGGGGAGGACGGCGCGGCCACCGGGGACGCCGTCCCTCCCGTGGAACCGGAGGACCTCGCGTACGTGATCTACACGTCGGGTTCCACCGGGCTCCCCAAGGGGGTGATGGTGACGCACGGGACCCTCGCCCGGCTGACCGGGTCGTTCAGTGCCGTGCACGGGTTCAGGCCCGGAGGCCGGGTGCTGATGCTGCCGCCGCTGACCTTCGACGCCTCGGTGGGAGACCTCTTCCCCGCCCTGTGCTCCGGGGCCGCCCTGGTGCTGCACCCCGACCCGGCCCTGCTCGACGGCCCGGAGCTGGTGCGCTTCTGCGCGCGGCACGAGGTCACCGCGGTCGACACCGCGGCCTCGCTCTGGCGCCGCTGGACCACCGAACTGACCCCCGGCTCGGTGCCGGACGACTGGCCGGTCACCACGATGATGGTCGGCGGGGAGCGGGTGCCGCTCTGGGCGGTCCGCGCCTGGGCCGCGGCCACCGGCGGGCGGGTCGAGCTGTTCAACCACTACGGCCCGACCGAGGCGACCGTGTGCGCCACCGTGCACCGCACCCGCGACGGCGCCGAGGCGGCCGGGCGGGAACACCTGCCCATCGGACGGCCGCTGCCGCACGTGCGCGCGTACGTCGTCGACCGCCGGGGCGGCCTGGCGCCGACCGGCACGCCCGGCGAGCTGCACCTGGGCGGGGACTGCCTGGCCCGGGGCTACGTCGCCCGGCCCGGGGAGACCGCGGCCCGTTTCCTCCCCGACCCCCACGCCCCGGGCGCGCGGGCCCGCGTGTACCGGACCGGTGACCTGGCCAGGCGCCTGCCCGGCGGGACGCTGGAGTTCCTCGGGCGGGCCGACCGGCAGCTGAAGGTCAACGGCCACCGGATCGAACCGGCCGGGATCGAGTCCGCGGTCGTGGCGCACCCGGCGGTGCGCGACGCCGCCGTGACGGCGGCCCCGGAGGGGGACCGGCTCGTCGGCTACGTGGCGCCGGACACCGTCGACCCGGAGGAGCTGCGGGACTTCCTGCGCGAGCGGCTGCCCCGGCACCTGGTGCCCGCGCTGCTCGTCCCGCTCGACGCGATCCCGCGCACGCCGCACGGGAAGGTGGACACCGCGAGGCTCCCGGACGTCTCCCGGCGCGTGTCCGGTCACGTCCCGCCGCGCGGCCCGCTGGAGACGGCGATCGCCGCCGTGTGGGCGCGGACGCTCGGCGTTCCCCGGGTGGGACGCCACGACGGCTTCTTCGCCCTCGGCGGTTCCTCGATGTCGGCCGCCCGGGTGCTCGGGGAGATCCGCCGTGAGACCGGTACCGAGCCGTCCCTCGCCGATCTCTTCGAGGCGGCCGACCTGGCCGGGTTCGCCGCCCGCGTGACCGTCCCGGAACCCGCCCCGGGCGACGACGACCTGAGGGCGCGGGCGGTGTTCCCCGCCGACGTGCTCGGCCTCCTCGGCGCGGTGCGCGACGCGTCCGGTCTCCCGCAACCGGGTCGGCCGCACTCCGGCGCGGCCCCGGGAGAGGCCACGCTCCCGGTCACCGGCTCCGCGTCCGGCGGGGCGCGGAGACCGGAACGGGTGCTGCTGACCGGGGCGACCGGCCTGCTCGGGGCGAACCTGCTCGCCGCGCTGCTCGACCGCGGTGTCGCCCGGGTGACATGCCTGGTCAGGGCGGGCGGCGAGGACGAGGCCGTTCGCCGGGTCCACGACGTCCTGGCCGGGCACGGTCTCTGGCGGCCCGCCTACCGGGACAGGATCACCGGCCTGCCGGGAGACCTGGCGGCCTCCCGGCTGGGACTGACCCCGGAGGTCCACGACTCCGTGGCCGTCGGGAACGACCTGATCTGCCACGCCGCGCGGGTCGTCAACCTCGTCCTGCCGTACCGGACGCTCGCCCCGGTGAACGTCGGAGGGACGATCGAGGTCGTCCGGCTGGCCGCGCACCGGCGGCCGACCCCGCTGCACGTCGTCTCCACCCTCGGCGTGTACCTGGGCTGGACGGGACGGGAGCGTCCCGTCACCGAGGACGAGGCCCCCGACGACCCGGCGGGTCTGGACTCGCCGTACTACCGGACCAGGTGGGTCGCGGACGCGCTGGTGCGGCGGGCCCGCGAGCACGGCCTGCCCGTGACGATCCACCGCCCCGCGAGGGTCGGCGGCCACGGCCGTACCGGTCGCGGCGACCCGGGGGACTACCTCAACCGGCTGCTCGCCACCTTCGTCAGGCTCCGCATGGTGCCGGACGTCCCGGTGGCCGAGGACGTCGTCCCGGTCGACCACCTCGCCGCCGCGATCGCGGAGAGGCTGCTGGACCCCGGTACGGCCGGGCGCGACTTCCACTACGCCGACGCCGCGGGGATCACCTACCGGCGGATGGCGGACGCCCTGGCCGAGCACGGGTACGACGTGGAGACGGTCCCCTGGGAGCGCTGGCGCGCGGAGGTCCAGCGCCGCTCGGCCGCGGGCGAGCCGGTCGAGACGGGGCCGTTCCTCACCGATCCTGGCTCGGAACCGCCCGGCCCGCGCCGCCTGCGGTTCGACTGCTCGTTCGCGTGCCCGCCGCCCGGCCCGGCCCTCATCGGCCGCTACCTCGCGTTCCTCGCCGAGTCCGGGACGATCCCCCCACCGGAGGGCGCCCGGGCGTCCTCGGGGCCCGCGGAGGCGACGCCCCCGCCCGTTCCCGCCCCGGGCCCCGCCGGGACGTCCGTACCGGGAGGGATCCGATGAGGGCCGACGCGCTCAGGTTCGCCGGTATCTGGTCCGCCGAACTGGTGTCGGTGATCGGCTCCAGCCTCACCGGCTTCGTGCTCAGCGTCTGGGTCTACCAGGAGTCGGGCTCGGAGACGCAGTTCGCGCTCACCATGCTCTGCGCCACCCTCCCGGGCCTTCTCATCACGCCCTTCTCGGGGGTGATCGTCGACCGCTTCGACAGGAAGCGGGTGCTCGTGCTCAGCGACTGCGGGGCGGCGCTGTCGACGGCCGCGCTGCTGCTCGTCGTACAGACGCAGGGCCTGGCCGTGTGGCACGTCTACCTCGCCACCGCGGTCGGCGCGGTCTGCGGGACCTTCCACCTCACCGTCTACCAGGCCATGACGCCGCTGCTGGTGCCCGAGCGCCACCTGGGACGGGCCAACGGGCTCATGCAGGCCACCTGGGGGCTGCAGATCGCGGCGCCGGTGGCCGCCGGAACCCTGCTGGAGGTGGTGGGGGTACGCGGAGTGCTCCTGCTGGACCTGCTGTCGTTCGCGGTCGCGACGGCCGTGGTGCTGGCGACCCGGCTGCCCCGCGCGGTCACCCGCCCCGGCGGGACGGCCGTCGCTCCGTCGCTCGGCGCCGACCTGCTCTTCGGCCTGCGTCACCTGCGCCGGGGCGGGCTGCTCCCGCTGGTGGTGGTCTCGGCCGCGTTCAACCTCGCGTTCGCCGTGGCGGGGGTGCTGGTCCGCCCCCTCATCCTGTCGTTCGCCGGGCCCGCCACGCTCGGCGTGCTCGTCTTCGCCGGGGGGGCGGGGCTGTTCGCCGGGAGCCTGTTCATGGGCGCCTGGGGAGGGCCGCGCCGCAGGATCGCGGGGATGAGCCTGTTCATGGGGATCGGGGGGATCGCGCTGGCCGCGCACGGCCTGTCCCCCTCGGTGGCGCTCATCGCGGTGGCCGCCCCGGCGTTCCTGTTCGTCCTGCCGGTGGTCAACGGGTGCGTGACGACCGTCCTGCAGACCAGGACGGAGAGCGAGGCGCTGGGCCGGGTGCTGGCCACCGCCCGCACCCTGGGGCAGTGCGCGATGCCCGTCGCCTACCTCAGCGCCGCACCCGCGGCCGAACACCTCACCGGCCCGTGGCTCATGCCGGGAGGCGCGCTGGCCGGAAGCGCCGGGGAGCTGATCGGCACCGGCCCCGGGAGGGGCACCGCCCTGATCTTCCTGATCGACGGCCTGCTCCTGGTCGTCCTGGCGATCACCACCTACGCCCGCCCCCGGCTCCGCCGCCTGGACCACGAGGTCCCCGAGGTCCCTGAGGTCCCCGAGGCGTCCGAGGCGTCCGAGGCGTCCGGGGCGGTCCGAGCGCGGACCGCTCCCGACCCTGCCTCCTGACCCCGCGTCCGTTCCCGATCCCCCACCCGTCCCCGTCCCCGTCCCCGATCCCCACCCGGAGCCCACCGTGAAACCCGCGAACGAGGTCCCATGCCGCTGCACCTGACCCCCGAGGACGCGCGCCGCTACCTGGAGAGCGGCGAGGCGCCCGGTCCCCACCTGGACCTGATCGGCGCCATGGCCGCGCAGGCCGCGGCGGCCGGGCTCCGGCTCGGCCTGTTCGAGGCCCTGGCGGACGGTCCCGTACCCCTTCCCGGTCTGGCCGCGGCGCTCGGCGCGGACCCGGCCGGGCTGCGGGTCCTGCTCGGCGCGCTGGCCGCGACCGGGTACGTGACGGACGGGCCCGGCGGGTACGCGCCGACCGCGGTGGCACGCTCCCTGCTCGGCGGGTACGGCAACACGCTGCTGTTCTGGCAGGAGGTCATGGCCGGGCTCTGGGGCGGGCTGGAGGAGTCGGTGCGCTCCGGTGGCCGCACGGCCGACTTCTACACCTGGCTGGGCGGGCGGCCCGACGTGCTGGCCCGCTTCCAGCGGCTGCTGCGGGAGCAGGCGGAGTGGCTGGGAGAGGAGATCGCGGACGCCGCCCCCCTGCCGGACGGCGCCGGGCGGCTGCTCGACCTGGGCGGCGGTCACGCCCGCTACAGCATCGCCTACTGCCGCGACCGGCCGGGCCTGCGCGCGTGCGTCGTCGACCTTCCCGCGGCGCTGGAGGCGGGCCGCGCGGCGACGGCCGCGGCCGGGCTGGCCGGCCGGGTCGAGCTGCTCGCCGGGGACGTCACGGGCGAGCTGCCGTACCGGGGGCAGGACGCCGTGCTGCTGTTCAACCTGCTGCACGGCTTCGGCGAGGAGGAGGCCGCGGCGCTGGTGCGGGCCGCGGTGGGCACGCTGCGCCCCGGCGGGATCGCGCTGGTCCTGGAACGGGACCCCGGCCACCGGGGGGACGCGGTCGCGCGCGCCTTCACCTCGTTCTTCGAGCTCAACCTGCACCACACCCAGGGCGGGCGCCTGCACTCCCCGGGTACGGTCGACGGCTGGCTCGCCGCGGCCGGGTGTCCCGGGACGCGACGGCACGTCCTGACGCGTTCCCCGGCGCACGTCCTGACCGTCGCGACCCGGGCGTGAGGACCGGGCGGATCGGCGGGCCCGCGGATCGCCTGACGGGCCCGCGGGCACACGGGTCCACGCGGTCCCGAGGAGTCGCCGGGCGCGTGCCGCCGACCCCGGCCCGCGCGGTCGAACACGGGCCGGTGAAGCCCAGGTAACGGTCGGCTGTGGGTCCGCTCCGCGGATCACCGCGCGGGTGCCTGCTGTGCGAGGATCGGCGCCTGTACATGCGCGGTGAAGGTGATGGAGCGTGGCCACGATGAGTTCGACGAGGCGCTGGATCGTTCCCGTGACGGGCCTCCTGGCGGCGAGCGCGCTCGTCGCGGTCACCGGCGCCGCCGAGGCCACGACGGCCACGACGGGCGCGACGAGCACCGCGGGCGCCTCGGCCACCGCGGGCGCGTCCGGTACGGCGAGCGTGTCGGGTACGGCGGTCACCGCGGGCACGGCCGGCACCGTCTACTACGTCGACTCCAGGGCGGGCGACGACGCGGCCGCGGGCACCTCGGTCAAGGCCCCCTGGCGCAGCCTCGACAACGTCAACGCCGCGACGCTGCAGCCGGGCGCCATCGTGCGCCTCAAGCGCGGCGGGAGCTGGGCGGGCCCGCTGACCCTGTCGGCCCGCGGCACCGCCGCCGCCCCGGTCACCGTCGAGCCGTACGGCCTGGGCGCCGCCCCCAGGATCGGCGGCAGGGACGCGGCCTGCGTGGTGGTGTCGGGCTCCTACGTGCGGGTGGCCGGGATACGGGCGAGCAACTGCCAGTGGTCCGGTTTCGAGGTGAGCGGGAACCGCAACGAGCTGGACCGCGTCATCGCCGACCGCAACATCACCGGGGTCCACATCATCGGCGCGCACAACGTCCTCAAGAACAGCGTGCTGACCGACAACGACCGGATGAGCGTCAACGACGAGGGCGGCGACGACGACTCCGGCGCCTTCGGCGTGCTGCTCAACGGTGACGACAACCTCGTCACCGGAAACGTGATCACCGGCAGCTACGCGAAGAGCAGGGACTACGGCACCGACGGCGCAGCCGTCGAGGTGTTCAACGGCGACCGCAACCGGGTCACCCACAACGTCGCCAGGAACAACGAGACCTTCGTCGAGCTGGGCGCGAGGAAGGGCAGGACCGCCACGGGCAACGTCTTCGCGCACAACGTGGTGACCTCCTCGCGCCGCGGCTCCTTCCTCGTCACCCGCGGTCCCCGCCACGTGGTGGGCCCGGTGAAGGGCACCGTCGCGGTGCACAACTCGGTCCACCTGCCGGCCCGCGACACCATCGGCTGGGCCTGCCACCACGGCTGCTCCCCGGGCATCCTGAAGCTGCGCAACAACGTCATCGTGGTGGGCGGGCAGGTCGGGTTCGAGGACGGCAAGGGGGCCGACGAGGACGCGGGCGTCTACCGGGGCCGCTCCAGGCGGTTCACGCTCGGCCCGCGGTCGATCATGGCCGACCCCGGCTTCCGGAGCCCCACCGACCTGCGCCTGCGGCCGGGCTCCCCGGCCCGGGGGCGCGGTGTCCGGCTCGGGCCCGCCTGGTACGGAGGGGCGGTCATGGCCCGCGACGTGTCCGGTGCCGTGCTCTCCGCCACCCCCGCCGCCGGTGCCTACCAATCCTGATATTTACTGATTTTGAGCATTGTTTTGGACATCTTCCTGGAACCCTCGTGAAACCTGGTTGGGACAGGCTGGGGACCAGAGCGAGGTGATCGACGATGATGTTGCGGCTACGGGTCTCCTTCCCCGACCGTCCGGGCGCCCTCGGCCAGGCGGCCCGGGTGCTCGGCACGCTGGGCGCCGACATTCTCCAGGTGACGGTCCTGGAACGGGAGTCGGGCCGGGCGGTGGACGACTTCACCGTCTCCTGGCCGGGCACCGTGGACGCGGACACGGTCAGGGACCGGCTCTCCGGCGTGCCGGGGATGCGGGTGGAGGGCGTCTGGTCCACCAGGGAGATCCCCGGAGCCGCCCCCGACTACGACCTGCTGAAGCACGTGGCCGCCGACCCCGGCCGGGCCTTCGCCACGCTGGTGGACGCGGTGCCCGACCTGGTGAGCGCCGAGTGGGCGGCGATCCTGTCCTCGGAGAGCGGGGAACTGCTCCACCGCAGCTGGCAGGCGCCACGGACGCTGGACGAGACGGGCGGCCTGGCGGGCGTCAAGGCGGCCGACCTGGCCCCGCTGCGGCCGGCCGTCCTGGGGTCGGGCCGGTACCGGATGATGAGCGTCCCGGTGCCGGGGACGGGCCTGCACCTGGTCATGGCGCGCACCGACGGGCCGCCCTTCCACCGCGTGGAGCTGGAGCGCGCCGTCCGGGTGCTGGAGATCGTCTCCATCATGAGCCGCACCCCCTGAGCCGGTGCGCCGAGGTGACGTACCTCCGAGACCGGACGACGGTGCCGGGACGCGGCGTCCCCGGGGCGGGCCGGGGCGGGGACCGTCAGCGCTGCGGGGGGTCGACGCGGGCGCCGTCCATGGTGAAGAGCATCAGCCGGGTGGAGTCCACGCCGACCCGGGCGGACTCCCCGGCCCGCCAGACCGGTCGGGAGCCGAGGCGGACGATGAGGTCCGCCCTGCGGTGGTGACCGCTGGCGTGCTCCTGCTGCCGCAGGGGCTCGGCGTCCTCGTCCGCCACGGTACCGGGCATCAGCCGGCGCAGCACCGAGCGGATCCGGCCGCCGGTCAGGGAGGGGTCGCCCAGCGCGTGGGCCTTCTGGCGGGGGTCGGGCGGCTCGGGGACGGCCACGGAGGTCAGGCCGCTCTCGACGTAGGCGAGCCACTCGTGACCGTGGTACTCCAGCGCGCGGACCCGGCCCAGGAAGACCGGCCCCTCGAAGCTGTCGGGGACCGGTGCCAGGCAGTCCGGGCGCAGCCCGACGATGATCTGGCGGCCCACGTGCTGGGAGATGACGTACGCCCTGGGATCGGTCCAAGGGATCATGATCTGATGCGGGCCGAAGTCCAGCAGGATGTACTGGTTCTGCGGGGTGCGGACGGTCGCCGCGAGCAGGTTGAGCTGCTGGGAGCTGAGGAAGGCGGCGGTGAAGGCGGTCGCGGGGTCGTTGTAGACCTGTCCGGGGGTGCCGACGTCCTGCAGCACGCCGCGGTTCATGATGGCGATCCGGTCGGCCAGGGTCAGGGCCTCGACCTGGTCGTGCGTGACGTAGATCGTGGTCACCCCGAGCGAGCGGACCAGCGAGGAGATCTCCATCCGGAGCTCGGTGCGCATCCCCGCGTCCAGGTTGGACAGCGGCTCGTCCATCAGGAAGAGCGAGGGCTGGCGGACGATCGCGCGGCCCATCGCGACGCGCTGGCGCTGGCCGCCGGAGAGCGTTCCAGGGCGTCTCTCCAGCGTCTCGTCGATCTGCAGTATCTTCGACAGCTCGGTCACGCGCTCCCTGACCATCGCCGGGTCGGCCTTGGCGATCTCCAGCGGGAAGGCGATGTTGCCGCGTACGGTCCGGTGCGGGTAGAGGGCGCCGTTCTGGAACACCATGGCCACGTCGCGGTCACGCGGAGCGAGCTCGTTGGCGAGCGTGCCGCCCAGCCAGAGGTCACCGTCGGTGACGTCCTCGAGTCCCGCGATCATCCGGAGCAACGTGGACTTGCCGCAGCCGGAGGGTCCGAGCAGGACGAGGAACTCCCCCTGCTCCGCACGCAGGCTCATGCGATCAACCGCAAGGTATCCACCCGGGTACACCTTGCTCACGTTATCGAGGACGACGGTACTCATGCGCGCTCGTTCCTCCCGGACGACCCCGCCCGGATCCCAGCCGTGTGATTGATGAGGTAGTACATCGCGTCGCTTGCCCGTGTGTCCATAGATGTCGTTAGAAATCGCTCATCTTATGGTTACTTCTTCGTTCCCTGATGTGACGGAGGGTCATGACCGGATGGCTTTACGGCGACCTCACGGCGAGGGTTGAGATGTTACAGTTTGTGAAAATTTGCAGAAACGAACCGCACGGGGGACGCCGGGCGCCGATCGGCTCGCGCCCGCCTGTGCCGCAGGGTGGGGTGGCTCGTGATGGACGGTGAAATCGCGCAGACCTCGCGCTCACGCCCCGACGGTGCGTCGATCCGGCTGGCCGACATCGCCGCGCACGCCGGGGTGAGCGAGGCCACGGTCAGCCGGGTGCTCAACGGCAAGCCCAGCGTGTCGTCGTCGACGCGGCAGGCGGTGCTGGCGGCCCTGGACGTCATGGGGTACGAGCGCCCGCAGCGGCTGCGCCAGCGCAGCAACGGGCTGATCGGCCTGGTCACCCCGGAGCTGGACAACCCCATCTTCCCGGCGTTCGCCCAGGCCGTGGAGAAGGCGCTGACCCAGCACGGCTACACCCCGGTGCTGTGCACCCAGCTCCCCGGCGGCGCCCCGGAGGACGAGTTCACCGAGCTGCTCATGGACCGCGGGGTCAGCGGCATCGTGTTCGTCTCCGGCCTGCACGCCGACACCACCGCCCGGATGGACCGTTACACCCGCCTGACCGACCGCGGCCTGCCGATCGTCCTGGTCGACGGCTACAGCGAGCGGATCGAGGCGCCCTTCATCTCCCCGGACGACCGGGCCGCGGCCCGGCTGGCCGTGCAGCACCTCGCCGACCTGGGCCACGAGCGGATCGGCCTGGCCGTGGGGCCGCGCCGGTTCGTCCCGGTGATCAGGAAGATCGAGGGCTACCGGCGGGCGATGTCCCAGCTGCTCGGGGCGGTCGAGGTGGACGAGCTGATCTCGCACTCGCTGTTCTCGGTGGAGGGCGGCCAGGCCGCGGCGACCCAGCTGCTGGCCCGGGGGTGCACCGGCATCGTGTGCGCGTCCGACCTGATGGCGCTGGGCGCGATCCGCGCCTGCCGGGACCGGGGCCTGACGGTGCCGGGTGACGTCTCGGTGGTGGGGTTCGACGACTCGCCGCTGATCGCGTTCACCGACCCTCCGCTGACCACCGTGCGCAAGCCCATCGGGGCGATGGCCTCGGCGGCGGTGGCCACCCTGCTGGAGGAGATCAACGGGGTGCACGCCAAGCACGTCGAGCTGATCTTCCAGCCCGAGCTCGTGGTGCGCAGCTCCACCGGCTCCGGCCCGCTGGTCAACCGCTGACCTCCCGCACGGACGGCCGCGACCGGCGCGACCGGACCCGATGGCCTTCCGGGGACGGGTGGCACCGGCCCCGCCGGACCGGTGCGAGCATGGGCGCATGAGCACAGCCCGCGACGCCAGCGACCCCAGCTGCACCGTCGACGTCGTCGTCATCGGCGGGACCGGCGTCGACACCACCGCCTACGTCCCCTCGCTGCCCCTGCCGTACGCCGACACCTACGCGGTGCCCCCGGTGATCGACCGGATCGGCAACACCGGCAGCGGCGTCGCCCTGGGCTGCCACGCCCTGGGCCTGAGCGTCAAACTGGTCGACCTGATCGGCGACGACCCGCAGGGCCGGTTCATCAGGGACCGCTTCGAGGGCACCGGCATCGACACCGCCTGGGCGCACGCCCCGCAGGGGACCCGGCGCAGCGTCCTGCTCGTCGGCCCGGACGGGCGGCGCACCTCGCTGTTCGACCCGCGGGCGGCGCCGGGCGAGCGGCTGCCCAGACGGCTGTACCTGGACGCGGTGCGCGCGGCCCGGCACGTCCACGTGTCGATCAACGACTTCTCCCGCCACGTCTACCCCGACCTGGAGGACAGGACCACGGGGCTCGTCTCCACCGACCTGCACGACTGGGACGGCGACGACGACCACCACAGGGACTTCGCCCTCTCCTCCGACCTGGTCTTCCTGTCGGCCACCGCACTGGGCACGCGCCGCGACGAGGTGATGCGCGGCATCCTGGCCCGGGGCCGCGCACGCGCCGTCGTCTGCACCGACGGCGCCGCGGGCTGCCGTGTCCTCGACGAGGACGGCTTCGGCGACGTCCCGGCCGCGCCCCTGCCGGCCCCGGTGGCCGACACCAACGGCGCCGGCGACGCGTTCGTCTCCGGGGTCCTGTACGGGCTGCTCGCCGGGAGGCCGCTGCGCGACGCCCTCCCGCTGGGCGCCGTCGCCGGAGCCCACGCCTGCACGTCGGCCGGCACCCACGAGGACCCCGTCGACGAGCCGACGCTGCTGCGCAGGGAGCGGGAGCTCCCCGCGCCGCCCGGCCCCGGCAGGGCGCGGGACCAGAGCCCGGACAGGTCGCGCTAGCGCGTGGACAGGTCGCTCAGCAGCCGCGCCGCCCGCTCGCGGTAGGCCGCCACGTTGCGGAGTTTCACGTGCTCGTACCCCCGGATCAGGTCGGGCAGCCCGGCCAGCTCCAGCACCCGCCCGGCGGTCTCCGGGCGCAGGTGGTCCAGCGCGCGGTGCACGTCGCGGGTGTACTCGCCGGCGAGCTCCCGCTCGGTCCCGCGCACCGACCCCAGCCCGAACGGGTCCAGCCGGGTCCCGCGCAACCGGCGCATGCCGTACAGCGCGCGGAAGGCCGGGTCGAACCAGGTGCCGAGCCGGATCTTGCGCTTCACGCCCATGGCGCGCAGCACCGGCGGGTGCAGGTTGTAGGAGATCCGCGCGCCCGGCCCGAACTCGGCGGCGATCCTGGCCCGCTCGGCCGGGTCGAGGTGCAGCCGCGCCACCTCGTACTCGTCCTTGTACGCCATCAGCCGGTGCAGCTCGCGGGCGTAGGCCTCGGTGACCGGGCAGGAGTCCGCCGAGACCGCCCGCTCGCGCTCCAGGACCGCGCGGACCGCGTCGGCGTAGCGGGCGGCGTGGCGCAGGTCCTGGTAGGCGACCAGGTCGGGCACCCGGACGGTGAGGATGCGGTGCAGCTCGGTGCCGGGCTCGGCGACCGCGTCGACGAGCCGCGCGGCCTGCGGGGACGGGGCCGGCGCGACCGGGGACGCGGGACGGGTCGCCTCGGCCACCGCTTCGGCCACCGCCTCGGGGGCGGCGACGACGGCGCGTCCCCAGGCGAAGGCGGTCAGCGTCCGCTCGGCGGACCGGCCGCCGGTCGCGCGGATCGCCCCCTCGATCGCCTCCAGCCCGACCGGGATGAGGCCGCGCTGCCAGGCCGCCCCGATGACGATGGTGTTGGCCGGCATGTGGTCGCCGAACAGCGCCTGGGCCAGCCGCTCGGCGTCGAGGTAGACGTTCAGCCCGCGCCGGGTCCGCGTCTCCAGCACCGCGATCGGCGAGGCCGGGTCGGTCAGGTGGGTGGACGGGTCGAGCACCATCGAGCCGGTCGGGGCCAGGCTGGTGGAGACCACCGCAACGGTCCGGCCGCGGTCGGCCGCGGCCAGGTGGGCGGGGTCGGTGGCGCCGATCAGGTCCAGCGCGAGGTAGGCGTCCACGCTGGCCGTGCCGCCCCGCGCCGTACGCTCCCCGTCGTCGCCTTCCCCGTCGGCGTCGTCGTAGATGAGGATGTCGGAGACGACGGTGCCGCCCTTCTGGGCCAGGCCGGTCTGGTCGAGCCCGCGCGAGCGCCTGCCGTCGAGCATCGCGGCGGTGCCGAGGATCTGCGCGACCGACACCACCCCGGTGCCGCCGACGCCGACCATCCTGATCGACGCCTCACCGGCGCGCGCCTCGGGCAGCGGCATCACGGGCGGTACGGGCACGACGGTGCGCCTCCCGGCGGCCTTGCCCCTGGCGGGCAGGACGGTCACGAAGGACGGGCAGTCGCCCTCCACGCAGGAGTAGTCCTTGTTGCAGGAGGACTGGTGGATCTCGGTCTTGCGGCCGAACTCGGTCTCCACCGGCAGCACCGACAGGCACTCGGACTTCTGCCCGCAGTCGCCGCAGCCCTCGCAGACCCGCTGGTTGATCGCGACCCTCTTGGGCGGGTCGGGCAGCTCGCCCCGCTTGCGCAGCCGGCGCTTCTCGGCCGCGCACTGCTGGTCGTGGACGAGCACGGTCACGCCGGGGATCGCGGCCAGCTCGCGCTGGGCGTCGTCCAGGGCCGTGCGGTCGCGGACCTCGGCGATGCCCGCCAGCCTGATCCCGCGGTAGCGCCCGGGCTCGTCGGTGGTGACGACGACCCGGCGCACCCCCTCGATCTCCAGCCAGCGGGTCAGCTCGGCCACCGACAGGGCCGGGGTGATGGTCTGCCCGCCGGTCATCGCCACCGCGCTGTTGTAGAGCAGTTTGTAGGTGATGTTGACGCCCGCGCCGACCGCGGCCCTGATCGCGAGCGAGCCGCTGTGGTGGAAGGTGCCGTCGCCGAGGTTCTGGAAGATGTGCGGGGTGTCGGTGAAGGGCGCCTGGCCGATCCACTGCGTCCCCTCACCGCCCATCTGGGTCAGGCCCAACAGCTCGCCCTTGCCCTCGCGGTTGAGCACCACCATCGTGTGGCAGCCGATGCCGGCGCCGACGGGCGCGTTGTCGGGCACGGCGGTGGAGCGGTTGTGCGGGCAGCCCGAGCAGAAGAAGGGCGTGCGCTTCGGGGCGAGCAGCGTCAGCGGCGCCGGGCGGTTCAGCAGCGCGAGTCCGGCGTCCATCCGGTCGCCGAAGCCGGTCAGGCCGCGGCGGCGCAGCCGGAAGGCGATGGCCTTGGCGGCCAGGTCGGCGTCGACGGATCCGTACCCGGGGATCAGCCGCTCGCCGTTCTCGTCGTGCCTGCCCAGCACGCGGGGGGCGCCGGTCATCCCGTACAGCACGTCCTTGACGGAGGTCTCCAGCAGCGGGGCCTTCTCCTCCACGACCAGGATCTCCGTCAGGCCCCGGGCGAACGCGCGGACGATCTCCTTCTCCAGCGGCCAGATCATGCCGATCTTCAGCAGCCGGACGCCGGCCTCCTCGGGGGTGACGCCCAGCTTGCGGAAGCCCTCGCGCACGTCGTGGTAGGCGGTGCCGGAGGCGACGATGCCCAGCCAGGCGTCCGGCGGGTCGCAGGTGACGCGGTTGAGGCCGTTCTGGCGGGCGTAGGCGCGGGCCAGCTCCAGCCGCGGGCCGACCAGGGTGCGCTCCATCTCCAGCGACCACGGGGTCAGCAGGGTGGCGTCGGGCACGTGCCGGTAGGGCCTGCCCTCGTACTCGACCTCGGGTACGACCGGGGCGGCCCGGTCGTACCCGAGGTCCACGGTGCCGGTGGCGTCCACGACGTTGGAGACGGCCTTCACCGCCACCCAGAGGCCGCTGACCCGGGACGCCATGATCGCGTGGCGTCCCAGGTCGAGCAGCTCCTGGACGCTTCCGGGGTGGACGACCGGCATGCCGAGCGCGGCGAGCGCGGTCTCGGTCGCCGAGGGGAGCGTGGAGGACTTGCAGGAGGGGTCGTCCCCGCAGAACGCGATCAGGCCCCCGGAAGGGTGGGCGCCGACGAAGTTGCCGTGCCGGAACGCGTCGGCCGCGCGGTCCACGCCCGGCGCCTTGCCGTACCAGACGCCCAGCACGCCGGACCTGCGCGGGCGGGGGAGGGTGGGCACCAGCTGGCTGCCCCAGACGGCGGTGGCGCCGAGTTCCTCGTTCTGCCCGGGGCGGTGCACCACGCCGAGCGGCTCGGCGTGGCGCCGCGAGCGGGCCAGCTCCTGGTCGAAGCCGCCCAACGGGGAGCCGGGGTAGCCCGACACCATCGCGCCGGTGTCCAGGCCGGCGGCGCGGTCGGCGCGCATCCGGTCGAGGATCACCCGCACCAGGGCCTGGGTGCCGGTCATGAAGACCCGGCCCTCCTGGCGGAGGTAGCGGTCGTCAGGGGAGATCTCACGGGCGTCGGCGAAGATCGTCATGGTCCTGGTCCCGTCTGTGGCGCTCCTGCGATGCCCGCAAGGTTATGCCAGACAGAACAAAATTCGATTTCAATCTTTCCAAGGCCGGACCGTCTCGTTAGCATCCGATGTCATGGACGGGACGGATCGCGCAATTCTCAACCACCTGCAGGTGGACGGGAGGCTGAGCAACCTGGAGCTGGCCGAGCGGGTGCGGCTGACGCCGTCGCCCTGCCTGCGCCGGGTCCGCAACCTGGAGGAGGCCGGGGTGATCACCGGCTACCGGGCCGTGATCGACCCCGCGGCGGTGGGCCGGGGCTTCCAGGTCGTCGCCTACGTCGAGCTGGAGGGCCAGGACGCCGAGACGGTCACCGCCTTCGAGGCGGCCGTCCTGGAGATCGACGACGTGGTCGAGTGCCTGCGGATGTTCGGCCGCCCCGACTACGTGCTGCGGGTGGCCGTGCCCGACATGGACGCCTACAGCCAGCTCTGCCTGGAGCGGCTCGGCCGCCTGCCCGGCCTGGACAAGCTCACCTCGCAGATCGCGATGAAGGCCCTCAAGACCGGCGGCGCCCTGCCCCTGTGAGAGCAGGACGCCCGGCGGTCCCGGAGCCGTCCCCGGGGACCGCCGGGCGTCCTCGCCGTGATCGACGGCGCCCGGTCAGCCGCCGAGCGTGACGTGCAGGATCCTCTCGTTGCTGTTGTTCGGCGTGCTGTCCTTGTCGCCGGTGTTGGAGGTGGTCAGCCACAGGCCGCCCGGGGCGGGCTCCACGGTGCGCAGCCGGCCGTAGGTGCCGTTGAAGTAGCTCTGCACCCCGGTCAGGCTGCTGCCGCTGATCACCGCCCGGTACATCCGGGTGCCCCGCTGGCAGGCCACGTAGAGCGCGTCCCGCACGACGGCGATGCCGGAGCAGGAGCCGTCCGCGGTGGGATAGGTGCGCTTGGGGGCGATGAACCCGGCGGTGCCGCAGGCGCCGCTGGTGCCCTCGCACGCCGGCCAGCCGTAGTTGCCGCCCCTGGTGATGAGGTTGGTCTCGTCCATGACGCTGTTGCCGAACTCCTGCTCCCACAGCCGGCCCTGGGAGTCGAACGCCAGCCCCTGCGGGTTGCGGTGGCCGTAGCTCCACACGGGGTTGCCGAACGGGTTGTCCGACGGCACGCTGCCGTCGGGGTTGATCCGCAGGATCTTCCCGCTGAGGTGGGACGTGTTCTGCGCGTGGTCGCCGTTCTGCGCGTCGCCGGTGCTGGCGTACAGCTTGCCGTCCGGGCCGAACCGCAGGCGGCCGCCGTCGTGGTACTTGTTGCGCAGGATCCCGCTGAGCAGGACCTGCCCGCCGGCGGTGTCGAGCCTGTCGTTCACCAGCCTGATCCGCACGATCCGGTTGTCGGTCGGCGAGGTGTGCATGATGTACACCCAGCGGTCACTGGTGAAGGTGGGTGAGATCTCCAGGCCGAGGAGGCCGCCCTCGCCGTCGGTGCCGGCCACGTTCGGCACGGTGCCCACGGTCGTCTTCGCCCCGGTGGAGGGGTCGAGGCGGACGATGTCGTCGGCGTCGCGGCGGCCGTAGAGGATCGTGCCGTCCGGGAGCGTGACCAGACCCCACGGGATGTCGGTGTCGGTCGCGACCTGCTTCACCGTGCACACCGGGTTGGCGCACGCCGCGCCGGTGGTCGCCGTCACGGTGTCGCTGCGCGCCGAGACGTTGGCCTGCCCGTCGCGGGCCACCACGTGGTACTGGTAACTCGTGGCGCCCGCCAGCCCGCTGTCGATGAAGGTGGTGGCCGGCGGGGTGCCGTTGACCGCGCCGACCTTGGCGCCGCCGCGGTACACGTCGTAGGCGCGGACCCCGACGTTGTCGGCCGAGGCGGTCCACCTCAGCGTCACCGTGGTACCGGACACCGACGCGGTCAGCTGCGTCGGGGCGCTCGGCGCCTGGGTGTCGGCCTGGCACTGCGGCGGGGTGATCGTCACCGTGGTGCTGGCCTGCGAGACGTTGCCCGCGGCGTCGCGCGCGTTGACGTACAGGCCCCAGGTGGCCCCGGGGACCACGGTGAGGCTCGTGGACAGCGTGGTGCCGCTCACCGTCTTCATCTGCTGGCCGTCGTGGTAGACGTCGTAGAAGGCCACGCCGACGTCGTCGGTCGAGGCGTTCCAGGCGAACGTCACCGAGTCGCACGTCAGGTTGCTCACCCGCGGGCCGCCCGGCACCGTCGGGGGCCGGGTGTCGGTGCCGCCCGCGGACGTCGTCCACCGCTGGTTGCCGCGCCCGGTGCAGGTCCACAGCCCCACCCGGGTGCTGTTCGCCGTGCCCTCGCCGGTCACGTCCAGGCACAGGCCCGACTGCACGCCGGTGACGGTGCCGTCGGCGTTGATCCTCCAGCGCTGGTTGGCGCCGCCGGTACAGGTGTAGATCTGCAGCGCGGCCGGGGCGGTGGTGTCCTGGCCGACCACGTCCAGGCACATCGTGTCGCCGTACACCCGGAACTCACCGGCCGCGGTGAAGGTCCAGGACTGGTTGGCCTGGCCGTTGCAGTCGTAGATGTTGACGCCGGTGCCGGAGGCCGTGCTGTTGCCGATCACGTCGAGGCAGCGGCCGGAGGCCACGCCGACCACGGTCGCCGGTGCCGCCGAGGCGGGCGCCGCGCCCGCCACCGTCATGGCGAGCGCGGCGGCCACGGTGGCCACCGCGGTCATCGCGGCCACCAGCACGCGAGGCCACGGCCTCCGGCCGTTGGTCGAGGGGGGTGTTCGCACCTGTTCTCCAAGGGGGGATCGTCCGCGGGGTTTCCGGGGTGAGGTGATCGTCAGCCTACGTGGCAAAGCTGACCGTTTCGGGAGTTTTGTGTTGACTCCTTCTGTCCGAAAAGATCGGCCGGAAACCGCCGCGGCGTCCCCCATGGCCGCCCGGCTACTCGCCGCGGGTCACGACGTCACGCGGAAGGTGGCGTCGCCCCGGCTCTGCG
This sequence comes from Streptosporangium sp. NPDC050148, assembly GCF_055586505.1. Taxonomy (NCBI): domain Bacteria; kingdom Bacillati; phylum Actinomycetota; class Actinomycetes; order Streptosporangiales; family Streptosporangiaceae; genus Streptosporangium; species Streptosporangium sp. NPDC050148. The sequence continues at coordinate 50,177 of NZ_JBVJIA010000011.1, forward strand.
CGTCGCCGATCGGGTCGAGCCGGAGCAGGTAGTCGTAGTGCCGGATGTACCGGTCGGGGTGGTTGTACGACTGGAAGGACGACCACGACGCGTCGGCGAGCCCGGCGACCCGGCGGAACGTGGAGTCGGCCGCGAAGGTCGCCGTGCCGTCGTCGGGCGCGAGGACGAAGTCGAACCCGTAGTGCCGCAGGTAGTACCCGGGGTAGTTCACCGACGCGAAGGACACGTGGCCGTTTGCGTTCGCCAGGCCGGGCACCAGCCGGAACTGCGCGTCCTGGGCCGGGCTGACGTTCGCGTCGATGCGCACGTCGAGGTTCGCGTGCCGCACGTACCGGGTCTGGAAGTTGTACGACTGGATGCGGTTGACCGGCACGGTGGCGCCCCAGCGTCCCAGGACGCGGTTCTCCTCCGCGGCGGTCAGGTTGAGGATGGAGCCGTGCCGCTTGCGGTTGGTGCCCATGCCGTGGTCGGAGCGCGTCCGGAAGTTCCGCGTGCTGCCCAGGTCGGTGGAGGTGACGGGCATGTAGCCGCGGCCGGTGGCGTACTGGTCCAGCCACAGGGCCCACTCGTTGCGGCCGTTGAACTGCGCCCACATCGGGCCTTCCACCACGTTGCCGCCGCCCGTGCCGTTGGAGATCCCCATGTGCGACAGGTTCCCCAGCGTCGTCCAGGACCCCAGGATCGAGTTGCTCGCCTCGATCGTGATGTGGCCGTCCGCCGAGGCCCGGTAGTACCGGTAGCCGCCGACGGCACCGGGCACCTCGACGATCTGCGTGTCGATGATGCCCTGGCTGCCGCCGCGCTCGATGTACAGCTGCGGTGCCGTGAAGCTGCGGAAGTCGCTGGTGCGCGCGTACCAGATGCGGTGCTTGGTCACGCCGTTGCGGGGCGAGTTCGTGACCCAGTACAGGACGTAGTCACCGGTCTCGGGGTTGTACACGGCCTCGGGCGCCCAGGCGTTGCCCGCGCCGGGGATGGCGCCCGCGACGTTGATCAGTCGCGGGGCCGACCAGTTCACCAGGTCGCTCGACTCCCACACGACGAGCGAGGTGCTCCCGCGGTTCGCGGCGTCGCTCCACGAGGTGCCGGCGGCGATGCGCAGGTCCGTCGCGACGATCCAGTACCGGTCACCGGCGGGGGACCGGACGAGGGCGGGGTCCCGGACCCCTCGCGTGCCGACCGTGGAGCGCAGGACCAGGCCGCCGTTGTTGAGGTCGGTCCAGCGCAGCCCGTCGTCGCTGTGGGCGAGGTAGATCTGCTCGCCGTTCGCCGACTCCCCGGTGAAGTGCGCCATCAGGTATCCGGTGAAGGGTTCGAGGGCGACCGCCGCCCTCGGCGCGGCCAGCGACCACGAGGTGAACATCAGGCAGGCGGCGAGCACCGCGCCCACCCTGGACAGGGCCTTCAACATGCGTTTCTCCTTCGGGGGGTGAGCACGACGGGGCCGGGGGCCGCCGTCCCCGGCGACCTCCGCCCGGCCGGCCCGGCGGCGTCGCGGGGACACGGGCGCGTCACACGTCGTTCCTTCTGTCGGCCCGCGACTGTTAGCGTTAACATCTCACGTCGTGGAAATTCGTCCATCGCAGGGATACGTGACCGCCGGCGCGCTGAAATCACGGCACGGGACCCCGGCCCGGCCGGGGTCACATCGGCGTCACATCAGTGTGATCGCCGGTATCGGGTCGGTCAATACCCCATGACACCCGGTCGCCGACCGGTCGCCGACGTCACGCGGGCGAGCCGGGAGGGTCCTCCGGAAAGCGCAGTTCACGGGCGTCCTATCGGCCTGCCGGTGCCGCGAGGGCCCGCTCCGTCCGGTGATCCGGCTATTGACAACCTCCCTGCGAGCGTTAACACTCTGCGAAACACACCGGAGACCCGGACGGAACCCCGGCCTCGCCCTCCCACCGGCGATTCGGGATCCCGTCCTCTTCGGGATCTCACGCGAAGGAATGTTAGCGATAACATTTCTCGCTCCGTCGACGCCTCGACCCGATCATGACTCCTTCCGGCCGGCTCCGGGAGGAACCCACCACGAGGAGACGCCCATGGTCCACCGTCATGTCTCTCGCAGGACGCTGCTCAAGGCCGGGCTGGCCGCGCCGGTGGGGGCCCTCGCCGCGCCCGCGCCCGGCGTGACCGGAACGGCACGCGCGGCCCTCGCGGCCACGTACTCGGCGTACGTGATGGGCTACTTCAAGGAGTCCCCGAACCAGTCCGGCGACAGCTACGCCCTGCACCTGGCGGTGAGCTCCGACGGCCTCGACTGGACGCCGCTGAACCAGAACGACCCGGTCGCCACACCGACGGCCGGCATGCAGGGCCTGCGCGACCCCTTCATCCTGCGCAGGCAGGACGGCACGTTCACGGTCCTGGCCACCGACCTCAAGGGTCGCGTGTTCAATCTCGACAACCAGTACGTCCACGTGTGGGACTCGGCCGATCTGACCTCCTTCACCGGCTACCGCCGGGTGCGCCTGCACACCATGAACACGCACTCCTGGGCCCCGGAGGCGTTCTGGGTCCCCTCCCGCAACCAGTACGCGGTCATCTACTCGGCCAACAACGGCACCCGCGACGTGTTCATGGTCAACTGGACCACCGACTTCGTGAACATGGGCACGCCCCAGGTGTTCTTCGACCCGGGCTTCAACGTCCTGGACGGCGACGTCCTGGTGGACGGCGGGAATTTCTACCTGGCGTACAAGAACATGGCCGACGGCAACCTGTACGTGGCGCGCTCCACCACGGGCCTGCCGAACAGCTTCACCACGCTCACCACCGGCCTGCGGCAGGGCGGCGCGATCGAGGCGCCGATCCTGGTCAGGTCGAACACGAGCAACACGTTCTGGCTGTGGGGCGATTCCTTCTCACCGGCCAACGCCGTCTTCTACGCCTGGCAGTCGGCCGACGTCAACGGCAACGCCTGGTCGCCGATCGGCCTGCGCGCCTACACCGCGCCGATCAACGCCAAGCACGCCACCGTCACCCCGATCACCGCGGCCGAGCGGACCGCGCTGGTCAACCGCTGGGGAGCACCGCGGTGGAACCGCCTCAAGTCGTACAACCTCCCGGATCACTACGTGCGGCACGCGGGCAACGTCGCGCGGATCGACCCCTTCCCGATGGACCCGACGGCCGACCAGCAGTGGCGCCTGGTGCCGGGCCTGGCCGACCCGGCCGGGGTGTCGTTCGAGTCGGTGAACCTCCCGGGCCGCTACCTGCGGCACTCGAACTACGCCCTCAGGCTCGATCCGAACGACAACACCCCGACGTTCCGGGCCGACGCCACCTTCCACCGCACCGCCGGCCTGGCCGACGGCGCGTGGGCCTCGTTCCGGTCGCACAACTTCCCGGACCGCTACGTCCGGCACTCCGGCCACGTGCTGCGCATCGACCAGCTCGGCACCGGCTCCGCCCTGGCCGCCCGGCAGGACGCCACCTTCCGGGTCACGTACTAGAGCCGTTCGGGATCCTGATCGGGGCGGGACCCGGTGCCGGGCCGGCCGTGGCCGGTGGGGACCCGGACTCCGGGCGGCTCCTAGCGCAGCAGGGGGAGCCGGCCGGTGAGGCGCTCCACCACCGCCCGCGGGCCCAGCAGGCTGACCGCGTAGTAGGCGAGGTCCGCTCCGGCGGTACGGGCCAGCCCGGCCAGGTACTCGTCGTAGACGTTGGTCCGCTGCGCGATGGCCGCCATGTCGGTGACGACCAGCTCGGCCTCGCCGGCCGCGTCGTCCCGGACCCGGCGGATCGTCTCACCGGGAGCGGCCAGCACCGTGCACCCGATCCACGGCAGGCCGGCGTGGGCGCGGTCGGAGGCGTCGGTGCCGGACGGGCCCAGGATCGCCGGCACGGCCCCGCCCACGGACGCGGCCAGGCAGGCGGCGGCGTTGGCCTGCAGGCCGCGCGGCAGATCCCCGTCGATCACGATCACCCACTTCACCGGGAGCCTCCGGGTGGGCAGGTCGGTCCGGCGCTCCAGGCCGGCGGCCCAGCCGGCCTGACCGGCCGGGGCGTCCTGAGCGGCGGGGGCGGTCCCGGTGGTCGTCCGCACGGTCATCTCCACGATCCTCTCTTCGAACTTGTGAGTGGACGGTCGCATCTTCTCCGTATGACTCACAACTCGATCGAGGCGATTCCGAATTAAGTTCAGGAATTTCTGCGAAGATGGGTCCGTGGACGAATGTGACACGGCCATTCTGGCCGAGCTGCAGCGCGACGGCCGCCAGACCAACCGCGAGCTGGCCGAGCGGATCGGCATCGCGCCCTCGACCTGCCTGGAGCGGGTCCGGTCGCTGCGGGCCAGGGGGGTGATCCAGGGATTCCACGCCGAGGTCGACCTGGCCGCCATCGGCCGGCCGGTCCAGGCGCTGATCAACGTCCGGCTGCACCCCAAGGTGCGCGAGGCGGTCGAGGCCTTCCGCGACCATGTCACCGCGCTCCCGGAGACCCTCGCGGTCTTCGTGGTCTCCGGCGGCGACGACTTCATCGTCCAGGTGGCCGTGCGCGACACCGGGCACCTGCGCGACTTCGTCCTCGACCACGTCTCCCGGCACCGCAACATCGCCGACGTGCGCACCTCGCTGGTCTACGACCACATCCGCAAGACCTCGGTCGAGGTGCTCCCGCCGGGGCGGCCGAGCCCGCCGAGGACCCGCCCCCGTCCCGCGTCCCCGCCCGCCTGACGGCGGGCGGGAAGGCCGCGTCGGGGGAGGACGACCCTCAGGTGGTGATGTTGACGACGCTGGTGAGGATGACCACGGAGTCCTCGTCGGCCTCCAGCGAGTGCCGCCGCTGCGGGATCGCGGCGGCCTGCCCCGCGGAGAGCGAGGCCCCCTGGCCGGTGCCGGAACCGTCGGCGGGCTCACCGTCGACGACCCGCACCCGTCCCGACAGGACGTGCAGCGTCGCGGCCGGCGGGGCGTCGTGCTCGCCCAGGACGGTTCCCGCGGTCAACGCGATGATCGCCTGGCGGAGCGTGCCCTCGTCCAGGTAGGTGTGCGCGCTGCGGCCGTGCGCGCTCTGCCTGGCCAGGGAGAGGTGCTCCTCGGCGAGAGCCGTTATGTCGATCATGTTGTTTCCTCCCGGTCGTTCTGACATGCCCCTGGTGGGCGGGGCGCAGAACCGTATATGGGTTGAGTCAGCGGCTCCGCGGTGCTTCGGGCCGCTCGTCGAAGCGGATCGCCCGGAGCATATCCGCATCCGGGCGGCCCAGGACGGTCACACCGGCGGCCGGGGGGAGCGTGCCGTCGCGGGCCTGGTCCATCAGCATCCGCCAGCGGCGGCAGTGCCGGGCGAAGGTCGCGTCCGTGACGACCCGGCCGCGGGCGCGCTGCCCCTCCCGGGCCGTGGCCGGGTCCACGTCCAGCAGGATCAGGTGGACCTCGCTGCCGACCCTGCGGGCCAGCCAGGCGAAGCCGTACAGGATGTGCGGCCAGGTGCCCCGGGTGTGCGCCACGACGCCGTGCCCGCCGAGCAGGGCGCGGGCGATCCGCACCACGTGGGTGGTGTGCACGATCGGGACGCGGGCCCGCGGCGGGATCGGGCCGAGGTAGCGGGTCCACCAGTTGCGGGACTGGCGCGAGTCGATGACCCGCACCTCGCCCGCGCGCACCGGATCGCGCTCGTCGCCGCTGAGCCCGTACAGCCGGTCGAGCAGGGTGCTCTTGCCCGCCCCCGGGATGCCCGCGAGCAGGACCAGCGACCCCGCCGGGTAGCGCAGCTCTCCGTCCGGGGGACGGCCTGCCGGTGTGGTGGCCATCACGTGCACCTCGCGGAGATGGGGAATGTCGCTCGTCACGCTTCGGGCGCCCTTCCAGTGGCGGACAGGAGTTCGCCGCCGGGAGGCGCGGCGCCGTGCCGGGGGGAGCACCGGGCGGGTGGCACCCGGAAGCGGGGAGGGACGGTCGGCGGGCATGTTCGCACCTCGAATGCGCTCGTCATCCGAGGTCTCCTTCACCCGCATCGTCGCGGGCGACCGTCCGGGGACGTTGCAGAACGTCCGTACTGACCGGGCCGATTCTTGGGAAGTACTCCCCTCGCTGCTTCAAGGTTAAAGGAAACCGAGGGCGGACGTGGTCATCGAGGGCTCCCGGCCCGGGAACGCGCCACCGCGCCCGGCCTCGGGAGGGCTTCCCGGGGCGTCCGGGGAGGGCTCACCGGGAGGCCCGGAAGGGGCCCGCGGGAGGTGCCGTGGACGTGCCGTGGACGTGCCGCGGCGCCGGCAGCCCCCGTGCCGGTCCGCGACCGGCACGGTGACCGGCCTGACGGACCTTCGACGGGGAGTGCCGGCGCCGCTGTACGGGCCGCGGGCAGGGCGGAAACGGGGGACGGCAGAAACGGGGGAACGGCGGGAACGCGGGAAACAGGGGGAAACAGAGGAGAACAGGGGGAACGGAGCCCGCGGCAGGACACGGGGGCGGAGCGGGGGCGGGCCGTGGACCGGGCGCCAGCGGACCACGGGCCGACCTGCGGGCACGGGCGGGCACGGGCGGGCACGGACGCTCGGGTCCGTCCGCGATCGGTCAGTAGCCGTACCCGGAACCGCCGGAGTTGTTGGAGTTGGAGTTGGAGTTGCCGGAGTTGTGGGAACTCGGGTGCGAGGACCTCGGGGACGGCGAGGCGCTGGGCGAGGACGAGGACCCACCGGCGCCCGCGGGCCTGATCACACCGAGCAGGCCGTGCGTGCCGCCGTCGCTGCCCGCGCTGAACCAGAGCGCGTCGGTACCGCCGACCGCCTCGGTGCCCGGCTCCAGGTCCCACAGGCCGCTCAGCGTGATGGGCCGGCCGTCGGAGGAGCGCAGCGGGCCGAGCGGGCGGCCGTTGCGCGGGTTGTAGGCGTTGATCCGGCCGTCGCCGAAGTTGCCCACGAGCAGCGCCCCGGAGTGGGCGCCGAAGCCCTTCGGGGCCAGCGTCATCGCCCAGGGGGCGTTCAGGGCCCCGCGCGCGGCGAAGCGGCCGACGAACCGGCCCGAGCCGTTGAACTGGCTGACGAACCCCTTGCCCTGCCCGGCCACCGACTTGCCGGTCTGCGGGTCGCGCTTGGCGTACGCGACGAGGATCGAGCGCCCCACCACCTCCACGTTGAACGGGGCGTAGTCCTCGGGCAGGCCGGGGTCGCGGAACGCCCGCCGGCTCGTCGGGATCCGGTCGAAGTCGCCGTCGAAGACGTGGACCCGGTTGCCGGCGAAGTCGGCGGCCAGCAGCATCGCCCCGCGGTCGGTCGAAGCCAGGGCCAGGCCCTTGAAGTCGGCCCCCCTGACGAACGCGCTGATGATCGCGTCGTCCGGGTCGGCCTCGGCGTTCCAGCCGGTGATGGCCCCGCTGGGGCTGGCGAAGATGAAGGTCGCCGGTCCCGAGCCGCCCGGGCCCTTGACGACGAACTCCTCGCCCATGTTGACGACCTGCCCGGTGGGTCTGCCGCCCGGGACGCGGACCTGGGTCTTCTCCTGCTTCACGCCGCCCGCGCCGCCGGAGTAGACCGTGGCCAGGCCGGTGCCCGCGGCCGAGACCCAGAGGGTCTTGCCCATCGCCAGGCCCCACGGGTTGACCAGTGTCGCGTCCGTGATCGCGGCCCGTCCCCCGACGTCCGAGACGAGGTTGGTGACCGAGAAACGGCTCCGCGTGAGCGCCGTCCCGGCCTTCGCCTGGCCCGTCCCGGCCTTCGCCTGGCCGGTTCCGGCCGGTACCTGTTTCGCTCCGCCCTGCGCCTGTCGTGTCCCGGCGGACGCCGTACCGGCGACCCCCATGACCAGGACCGTGGCGCAGATCGTGACGATGCGTACTCGCATGCATGGCTCCTCTGTGAGGGAGTGCCTTTCGCCGCGAGATACGCGCGGGGCCCGCGCCGGGTTCAGCCCGCCCGGGAACGGCGGGTGGCGGGCGGGGGCCGAGAGGGCGTGACGAGGGGTGTGACGAGGCGGCCCGCGACCGCCGGGTGGGGCGGCCGCGGGCCGGATCCATGAACGTCACACCGGGTCACGGTGCCTCATGGCCGCGGGCGGGTCCAGGGAGGACGGACACGCCCGCGGGGATCGTGGTCCGGCACGGGCCGGAGCCTGCGCGCGAGGCCGCGGACGGGGCCCGGCGCGGTGCCGGAGGCGGGAGGGCGAGGGCCGGCTACCGCAGGGCGGCCGCCTCGACGGCCAGCTTCTCGATCCGGGCGTAGTCGCCCGAGGCGAGCGCGTCGGCCGGGGTGAGCCAGGTGCCCCCGACGCAGCCGACGTTCGGCAGCGCCAGGTAGGCCGGGGCGGTGTCGGGCCTGATGCCGCCCGTCGGGCAGAACCTGACCTGCGGCAGCGGGCCGCCGAGCGCCTTGAGGTACGGCAGGCCGCCGGCCGCCTCGGCGGGGAAGAACTTCATCTCGCTGACCCCCCGGTCGGCCAGCGCCATGACCTCCGAGGCGGTCGCCACGCCCGGCAGGAACGGCACCCCGCTCGACTCCATGGCGTCGACCAGCCCGGGGGTGGTCCCCGGGCTGACCAGGAAGCGGGAACCGGCCGCGACGGCGGCGGCCACGTCGGCCGCGCCGCGGATCGTGCCCGCGCCGATCACCGCGTCGGGGACCTCGGCGGCGATGCGCCCGATCGCCTCCAGGGCCGCGTCGGTGCGCAGGGTGACCTCGATGACCGGCAGGCCGCCCGCCACCAGGGCGCGCGCCAGGGGGACCGCGGTCTCCACGTCGTCGATGACGACGACCGGGACGACCGGGGCGATGTCCAGCAGGCTCATGCGTACTCCATGTCTGACAGGCGTTGGTCCAGCCACGCCGCCGCGCCGACCAGGGCGGGCTGAGGGGCCACGATCAGCGTCGTGGCGATGCCGGAGAGGTAGTCGTTCAGGGTGGGGGTCGCCTCGAACCGGCGGCGGAAGTCGCTGGAGCGGACCCGCTCCACGATACGCGGCAGCACCCCGCCGCCCAGATAGACACCGCCCCTGGCGCCCAGGGTCAGGGCGACGTTCCCGGCGAAGGTGCCGAGCATCGCGCAGAAGACCTCGACGGTCTCGGCGCAGAGCGTGTCGTCCATCCGGGCGACGATCTCGGCGGCCGGCAGCCTGGGCGCGTCCGTGCCGTGGACCAGCGCCAGCCCCCGATGCAGCCGCGACAGGCCCGGACCGGACAGCAGGTGCTCGGCGACCACGTGGTCCAGGCCGTCGGCCCGCAGCGCGCGGACGATCTCGTGGTCCCGCTCGTCCAGGACCGGGGCGGTGACGTGCCCGCCCTCCCCGGGGATCGGCACCCAGCCTCCGGCGGAGGGCACCAGGCCGCCCACGCCCAGTCCCGTCCCGGGGCCCAGCACCGCCTTGACACCGTCACCGGGATCCGGGCCGCCCAGAGCGGCCAGGTCCTCGCCGTCCAGGTACGGCAGGGACATGGCCAGGGCCTCGAAGTCGTTGAGCAGCCAGGCGTCGGGGATGCCCAGGTCGCGTACCGACCCCGTCCATCCGGCGTTGGTGAGCCGGTAACGGTCCCCCTCCACGGGCCCCGCGATCGCGACGCACGCGGCTCCCGGCCGAACTCCGCCCGCATGATCTGCGAGATAGGCGGCTACGGCTCCGGGTAGGCCGTCGTGTTCCGCGCCCGCGAGCACGGCCACCGCCTCGGGACGGCCACCGGGTTCGGTGACCAGCCCGAAGCGGGCGTTGGTGCCGCCGATGTCGGCGACGAGCCAGGGGAGGGTCATGAGGTCGCGTCCGGGACGGTCGAGGGACGGGCGGCGGCCAGGGCCTCGAGGGCCGCCGATGCCTCGGCGCGGCCGTTCAGGGCGAAGACGCTCGCGCCGCGCTCGGCCGGTCCGGCGGCGCGGCGGAAGGCGCCGAACAGCTCGCGGCCGGTACCGACCCAGCGGGCGTCGCTGAGCGGCGCGCCCTGCACGGGCCGGGCGGCCAGCTCCTCGGCGGGCACCAGCAGCTCCAGGGTGCCCGCGGCGGCGTCGAGGCGGATCGGGTCGCCGTCCAGCACCCGCGCGATCGGGCCGCCGTCGGCGGCCTCGGGCGAGAGGTGGATGGCGGCCGGGACCTTGCCGGACGCGCCGGACATGCGGCCGTCGGTGACGATCGCCACCCGCTGCCCGCGGTCCAGCAGCACCGCCATCGGCGGGGTGAGCTTGTGCAGCTCGGGCATGCCGTTGGCGCTGGGTCCCTGGTAGCGGATGACCGCCACGAAGTCCTGCCCGTCCAGCTCGCCCGCGTCGAAGGCGCGCAGCAGCTCCAGCTGGTCGTCGAAGACCTTGGCCGGGGCCTCGATGACCAGGTGCTCGTCCTTGACCGCGGAGACCTTGGTGACCGCGCGGCCGAGGTTGCCGTCGAGCATGTGGATGCCGCCGTCGGCGGAGAACGCGTCGGCGACCGGCCGCAGCACGTCCGGGTCGGTGCTGCCCTCGGTGCGCTCCTGCCAGACCGGTTCGCCGTTCTTCAGCTCCACGGCCGAGCGGTAGTGGTCCAGCCCGCGGCCGGCGATCGTCAGCACGTCGCCGTGCAGCAGCCCGGCGTCCAGCAGCTCGCCGATGAGGACCTGCATCCCGCCCGCGGCCTGGAAGTGGTTCACGTCGGCCTGGCCGTTGGGGTACATCCGGGTCAGCAGCGGCACGACCTTCGACAGGGCGGCCAGGTCGTCCCAGAGCAGCTCGATGCCGGCCGCGGCGGCGATGGCGACGATGTGCATGGTGTGGTTGGTGGAGCCGCCGGTGGCCAGCAGCGCCACGCAGGCGTTGACGATCGCCTTCTCGTCGACGACCTCGCCGACCGGGGTGTACTCGTCGCCGTGCGCGGTCAGCTCGACCGCGCGCCTGCCCGCCGCCCGGGTCAGGGCCTCGCGCAGCTCGGTGCGCGGGTTGACGAACGTGGCGCCCGGCAGGTGCAGGCCCATGACCTCGATCATGACCTGGTTGGAGTTGGCGGTGCCGTAGAAGGTGCAGGTGCCGGGGGAGTGGTAGGACTTCGCCTCGGCGTCGAGCAGCTCGTCCTTGCCGACCTTGCCCTCGGCGAACAGCTGCCGGGTGCGGGCCTTGACCTTGTTGGGCAGGCCGGAGGTCATCGGCCCGGCCGGCACGAACACCGCGGGCAGGTGGCCGAAGTGCAGGGCGCCGATCAGCAGGCCGGGGACGATCTTGTCGCAGACGCCGAGCAGGAGGGAGGCGTCGAACATGTCGTGGGAGAGCGCGATCGCGGTGGACATCGCGATCACCTCGCGGCTGTAGAGCGACAGCTCCATGCCGGCCCGGCCCTGGGTGATGCCGTCGCACATCGCGGGCACGCCGCCGGCGAACTGCGCGACGCCGCCCGCCCTGCGCACGGCGTCCTTGAGGATCGCCGGGTAGGTCTCGTACGGCTGGTGCGCCGAGAGCATGTCGTTGTAGCTGGACACGATCGCCACGCCCGGCTTCACGTTGGCCCGCAGGTCCCGCTTGTCGGCCTCGCCGACCCCGGCGAAGCCGTGGGCGAGGTTTGCGCATCCCAGGCTCGCCCTGGCCGGTCCGCGGCGGCGGGCCGCCTCGGCCTCGGCGTGCAGCCTGGCCAGGTACGCGGTGCGGCTGGGGCGGCTGCGCTCGGTCAGGCGGCCGGTGACCTCCTGGATCACGGGATGCATCCGATGTCCTCCGTCGCGGTCGTGATGATCGTGTCGGTCGTCGTGCGGGCCTGAGGCCGCGTCCGGCCGGCCGGAGACGATCAGGTCTGCGGGTCGCGGGGTCTCGGACATGGGGCGGGCTCTCCACGGTGATCTACCGGAATCTGGATAGATCGGACAGTAGTCAGACCTTGCGCTCTCCGCAAGCGGAGTTTTGTCATTTGAGATAAGAAAGTGCGAAGGTTTCATTTACTAAGTGGGTGTGATTCACTTGGCCGATGCCTCGAAGTCCCGCTGCCGCGCTGGCCACCAGCGGTGAGGTGCTGCGCCTCATCCGCTCCGGCGAGGCCGTCACGCGCTCCGACATCGGGCGCGTCACCGGCCTGTCCCGGCCCGCCGTGTCCCTGCGGGTGACCGAGCTGATCGAGCGGAACCTCGTGGTGGAGGACAGCGAGGGCCCCTCCACCGGGGGCCGCCCGCCGACCCGCCTGGTCTTCAACGCCTCCGGCGGGGTCGTGCTGGTCGGCTCCCTGGGGGCCAGCCGCGCCCAGATCGCGGTCTGCGACCTCGGCGGCCGGGTGCTGGCCGGGGCCGGGCTGGCGGTGGACGTGGAGGAGGGCCCGGACGTCGTCCTCCCCCTGGTCATGGCGACCTGGAGCGAGCTGCTCGACGGCCTTCCCGGCACGCCGGTCCGCGGCGTCGGCCTGGGCGTCCCGGCCACCGTGGAGTTCGCGGCCGGCCGCACCGAGAGCACCCGGATCATGGCGAGCTGGACCGGTGTGGCCATCCCGCCGATCATCGCCGAGCGCTTCCCCGTCCCGGTCTTCCTGGACAACGACGTGAACGTCATCGCGATCGGCGAGCACCGCGAGGTCTACGCGGGCCAGGCCGACGACCTGCTGTTCATCAAGGTCTCCACCCGGATCGGCTCCGGGGTCATCGCCGGGGGCGAGATCCTGCGCGGGGCGCTGGGCGCCGCCGGGGAGATCGGGCACATCCCGGTCCGCGACGGCGGGGGGGTGCTCTGCCGCTGCGGCAACGTCGACTGCGTCGACTCGGTCGCCAGCGGCACCGCGATCCTGCGCGACCTGCGCGCCCTGGGGTACGAGGTCAAGACCCTCGACGACGTGGTCGGCCTGGTCCGGGCGGGGGACGCGCAGACCATGACCGTGGTGCGCAACGCCGCCCGGATGCTCGGGGAGGTCGTCGCCAGCGCGGTCAACCTGCTCAACCCCTCCGTGGTCGTCCTGGGCGGCGACGTGGCCGAGACCTTCCAGCCGCTGGTGTCGGGGGTCCGCGAGGTGGTCCACCGCCGCTCGACCGCCCTGGCCACCCGCAACCTGCGCATCGAGCGCAGCCGTCTCGGCCCGGAGGCCGGGATCGCCGGGTGCGCCCACATGGTCCTGGACCACATCCTGTCCCCCGAGGCCGTCGACGCGGCCTGGCGGCGGACGGCGGCCCGGCCGGTCCGCTCCCTGGCCTGAGCCCCGCCGCGGACGCGGACCCGGCCGGACGCGGGTCACGACGGGCCGGAGCCGGTGCGGGCGGAGTCGCGGGCGGGCCGGGACCAGCCGGTGCGGGCGCGGTCAGACGCGGGCCAGGACGAGGGTGAAGTCGCCGGTCGGGTCGGTGTAGTGGCGCTCCACCCGGAACCCGGCGTTCATGAGCTCCCGCCGCAGCCCGCCCAGGCGGAACTTCGCGCTGACCTCGGTGCGCATCTCCTCCCCGGCCGCGAAGGAGACCCACAGGTCCAGGCCGGGGATCGGCACACGCATGGCGCGGCTCGCGCGCAGCCGCATCTCGATCCACTCCCGGCGCTCGTCGTAGAGCGCGACGTGTTCGAAGGCCTCCGGCTCGAAGCCGGCGCCCAGCTCCCTGTTGATCACCCGCAGGACGTTCCGGTTGAAGGCCGCGGTCACCCCCGCGGCGTCGTCGTACGCCGCGACCAGCCGTCCGGGGTCCTTGACCAGGTCGGCGCCGAGCAGGAAGGTGTCGCCCGGGCAGAGCGTGGCGCGCAGCTCCTTGAGGAACACCTCGCGCGCCTGGGGGACGAGGTTGCCGACGGTGCCGCCGAGGAAGGCCACCAGGCGTCGTCCCGTCCGGGGCAGCAGGGGCAGGTGCGCCTCGAAGTCGGCGCAGATCGCCCGCACGGCCAGGCCGCGGTAGCGGGACGCGAACCGCCGCGCGGCGTCGCCCAGGGTCACCGCGTCGACGTCCACCGGCGTGTAGGCGCGCAGGGTGCCCCTGGCCGAGAGGGCGTCCAGCAGCAGCACGGTCTTCTCACCGGTCCCCGAGCCGAGCTCGACCAGGGTGTCCGCGCCGCTGCGGACGGCGATGTCGAGCGCGTGCCTGCGCAGGATGGCCAGCTCCCGGCGGGCGGGGTAGTACTCCGGCAGCCGGGTGATCCTGGAGAACAGGTCGCTGCCCGCCTCGTCGTAGAACCACTTGGGCGGCAGCCACTTGGGCGTGGCCGTCATCCCGGCGCGGACGTCGCGGGTCAGGGACTCGCGCAGGTGCTCGCCGCCGAGATGATCGATCAGTTGTACGGGTGACTGGCTGATGGACACGGTGCCTCCCGGGTCTGTGGGCCACCTCCCGCTCGCGGGCCGGTGGCCGGGTCGTCCGGTCAGAGCGTTCGGTCACGGTGCTGGGCGGGACCTCCGGTCACGCGGGGTTCGGGTCACGGTGTTCGGTCGTGGCGTCCGGTCCCGGTGCCCGGTCCCGGTGTCCGGACGGGTGCCCGGTCGTGGCGGACGGGTGTGGTGTGCGGGCGTGGTGTGCGGTCACAGGGGCCGGACGCGTACGCCGTCGGGCGAGGCGAGGACGAGGGTCCGCTCGGGCACGGCCCGCCAGCCGGGACGGCCGTCCAGCGGCTCGCTGGCCACGAGCACGCCGTCGCGCGGGTGGTCGCCCAGATGGACGAAGAGCGTGTCCCCCCAGGCGGTCGCGGCCACCGAGGCGCCGTCGCAGGCCAGCAGGTTCAGGCGGGCGCCGGGGTCCTTCACCCCGGCGCGGGTGACGACCTCGGCCAGGGCCTCGCCGAGCGGTTCGCCCGCGCGCCGTCGCGCGAACACCGCGGCCGCGAGCCAGGCCGAGTCGCACGTGCTCTCCGCGTCGTCGGCCAGCTCCCTGACCACCTCCCGCGCGACGCGCCCGTTGTGGCTGACCAGCCACGGCCCGTCGGCGAAGGGCGGGGTCGCGCTCTCCTCGACCGGCATCCCCGCGGTCGCCGACCGCACGGAGGCCAGCAGGCAGCCCGACCTGGCGGCCCGCGCGATCCCGGGCAGGTTCTCGTCGGTCCAGATGGGGACCGCGCGCCGGTAGCGGACCGGTTCGGCACGGGCGCCGTCGTACCAGCCGACCCCGAAGCCGTCGGCGTTGACCGTGCCGTGGCGCTGCAGGAGCGGCGCGTAGGACTGCCGGAGCAGGCCGTGGCGGGGCTCGTGGACCAGCGAGGCGAGGGTGCGCGGGGCGCCCAGCCACGCCGCGTGACGGCACATCTAGCCCTCCTCCGGCCGGGCCGTGCGGGCACAGCGGAACCCGGAGAAGATCTGCCTGCGCGCCGGGCGGTCCCAGTTGCGGAACGTCGTGCGGACCACCGCCGGGTCCGACGCCCAGGACCCGCCCCGCAGCACCCGGTGGCGGGAGTCGAAGAAGACCTCGCTGTACTCGGGGTAGGGAAAGCTCCGGAAGCCCGGGTACGGCAGGAACCAGGAGTCCGTCCACTCCCACACGTCCCCGATCATCTGCTCGGCCCCGCAGGGGGAGGCCCCGGCGGGAAAGGCGCCGAGCGGCGCGGGCCGGGCCGCCCGGTGGCCGAGGTTCGCCCTGCCGGGCCCGGGGGCGTCGTCCCCCCAGGGATGGAGCAGGGCCCGCTCCGCCTCGGCGTCCCAGCCGCAGGCCCTCTCCCACTCGGCCTCGGTCGGCAGCCTCCGGCCCGCCCACCGGGCGTAGGCCTCGGCCTCGTACCAGCACACGTGCTGGACGGGTTCGTCCATGGGCACGGGCTCGGTCCGCCCGAAGCGGGTACGCCACCACGTGCCGCCGTCCCGTCTCCAGAACAGCGGCGCGAAGGCGCGGCCGTGCCGCAGCCAGTGCAGGCCCTCCCCGCTCCACCACCGGGGATCGTCGTAGCCGCCGTCCTCGACGAAGTCGGCGTAGGCCCGGTTGCCCACGGGGAGCCTGTCGATCCAGTAGCCGGGCAGCTCGACCAGGTGGGCGGGGCGCTCGTTGTCGTAGGCCCACGGCCGGGTCCCGGTGCCCATCACGAAGGAGCCCGGCGGGACGAACACCTCGGCGGGGCCCGGCGGCCCGGCGGGCGGCAGGTCGCCGTCGCGGACCAGGCCCGCCTGGCCGGACAGCTGCAGGGTCGCCAGCATGGTCTCGTCGTGCTGGTGCTCGTGCTGGATCACCAGGCCGAAGACGAAGCCGTCCCGGTGCAGGGGGTCGGGGCCGTGCAGGTCGATCTCGTCCAGGACGTCCAGCACCCGGCCGCGCACGCCCCCGATGTAGTGGCGCGCCTCGCCGGGCCCCAGGACGGGCAGGGACGGGCGGTCGGCGCGCGGGTGCCGGAACGCGTCGTACATCTCATCGATCTCCGGGCGGAGCGGGGCGATCCCCCCGGCCTGCCGCAGCACCCACAGCTCCTCGTAGTTGCCGACGTGCGCCAGGTCCCACACCAGCGGTGACATCAGCGGTGAGTGCTGCCTGACCAGCAGGTCGTCCTCGGCGTCGGTGTAGGCGATGGACCGGCTACGCGCGGCGGTCAGCTCGGCGGCGATCCGTTCCTTGAAGTCGCTCATGGCATACCTCCTGCGTGGGGCCGCGCGGTCCGGGTCCGGGTGTGAGGACGTCAGGCCCGCCCCTCCCCGGCCAGCCAGGCCGGGAGGCGTCCCTCCGCCCCTCTCACCAGTTGCAGCAGGTCCACGGCCGGGGACCGGCCCGGGGACACGTGGCGGTCGGCGAAGGCGGCCACGTCCCGGACCAGCTCCGGTGACGCCCCCAGCCGGGGCAGCGCCTCGAGCGCGGCACGGAAACAGCCGTCGGCCGCGTCCCTCAGCCGGGGCTCGGCCAGCCCGCGGCGCCCGGCCCGGGGCCACATCCCCGTGCCCCCCGCGCACGGTTCGGCGGCGGCCAGCGCCGCGTCGGCCGCGCGGTCGTCGGTCACCAGGGCGTGGGTCACCGCCGCGCACACCTGCCAGCCCGCGGGATCCTGGGTGTCGAGGTAGCGGATCTCCAGCCAGCCGCGCGGCCGTACCGGAGGGAAGAGCGTGGTGGCGTGGTAGGCCAGGTCCTCCAGGGTCGGCGGGCGCCGGGACGTGGCCAGCAGGTCACGGAAGGTCGAGCCGTCCCGTACGGCGCGGTAGCGCACGCCGTCCGCGTGGTCGTCGGCCTCTTCCGAAGGCTCGCGTACCGCCATCAGGCGGGCGTCGAGCAGGTACTCCGCCCAGGCGGCGGCCGGATCGCCGGTCGCGGGGACGGCGGCCGTCCGCGTGGGGTCGAGCCGTTCCCACACCGCCTGACGGCCCGACATCCACCCGCAGGGACGGCTCCCGCTCAGGGGCGAGCAGGCGAAGGCCGCCACCAGGACGGGGCCCAGCAGGTGCGCGCGCTCCCAGCGCGCCGCCGGGTCCGGGCCCAGGTCCAGGTTGACCTGGATCGACGCGGTCGAGCACATCATCAGCGCCCCGTACGGGGCCCCGAGGAACTCGGCCATGGCCTCGTAGCGGGGCAGGCGCAGCTGCCGCCAGGCCGGTCGCAGCGGGTCGAGCCCCACCCCGGCCAGCACCAGGCCCACCTCCCGCAACGCCTCGCGTACGGCCTCGACGTCGGAGGTGAGACGGGCGATCGCGCCGGGCAGCGGGCCCGGCGGGCCGGAGAGCTCCAGCTGGCCGCCCGGCTCGAAGGTCACCACGCTGCCGCCGGGCAGCGGCGGCAGGGCGTCGGCGATCCTGGCGATCGGGACCTGGCGGGCGGGGGCCGTACGGTCGAAGACCAGGAACTCCAGCTCCACCCCCAGCAGGTCGCCGGGTGAGCCGGAGAAGCAGCGCCGCGCGAAGGCCTCCACGTCGGCGACATCCCGGACCAGCGTGTTCTCGGTCGCGAGACCGGTCATCCCCGTCCCCCCTCGCCATTCCCCTACGGCTTCACAGGCATGAGTGATCAGATCCACCCGCCCGGTCCCCGGGGCCGCCGGCGGCCCTCCGCGGATCCGGCCCGCTCCCGCGGGTCCCCGGCGCCCGCCGTCCGGCCGGGGCGCCCGGAACCCTCATGACGAAAGGTCATGGTCCGATCGCCGAGCGTCACGACGACGGCGCGGCGTCCGGCTCGGCCTCCGGGCGTGATGACGCCCTTCTCACCGGGGCGCTCCCGGGAGCGACGGTGGTTCTGGGAGAAAAATTCCCCCTCTGACCTGGTTCAACACCTTTTTGGGTGCGGGGGATCGCCGCCCGTGCCCGCTCGCCCGGGACGGACGGGGGAGCGGGGCGCCGCGGACGGCGCCCCGGGGACGTCAGGGGACCCGGAAGGGGTGCCCGTCCGGAAGGAGGGCCGAGACGACCTCGATGCCGGGCGGCCGGGGCCCGCGGAGACCACCGGCCGGGGACTCGTGCGGTCCGGGCTCGTGCCACCCGGACTCGTGCGGTCCGGGTTCGGAGGGGGCGAGGCCGGACAGCCCGAGGACCGCGCAGGCCGTCCAGTGCTCGCCGGGCCCGTGCTCGCCGCGGAGCGTGGGGATGACCGTGCGCGGGACCATGACGTTCGTGCCCGGCAGGGGGTGGACCAGCTCCCCGGTCCTGGCCCCGGTCAGGTCCTCGATCACGCACAGCCCTGCGGGCGAGTCGACGCGGGCGTGGCCGGGGCCCGCGGCGGCGTGGCGCGCGGCGGGGTCGCGGTCGACCGCGAACGCCCCCTCGGCCGACAGCAGCCTCCGCCCCGTCCGCAGGCGGTGCACCCGAAGGTGCCAGGGAGGGTGCGGCAGGAGCCAGGTGTCGACCTCCACGTCCGGCCACGGCGACCACCGCGCGTGCAGCAGCCCGTCGCGTACCGAGAAGTCCCGGGGCACCTCGCAGGGCCGCCAGTGCGTCCCGTCGTCGCTCAGCGCCAGCGTGCTGTCGAAGGCCCCCTGCTCCAGGCCGTGCGAGCCGCCCGGCACGCTGAACCCGAAGTGCGTCGAGTAGGCGAACTTGGCGTACTTGGCCGCGCCGTGCCGTACCCAGGTGTTGTGCTGGCCCGCGCTCAGCATGACGACCTGGCGCCCCTGTTCGCACCGCATCAGCGCGGCCCCCGCGTGCGGCTGGACGCGGACCCCGGCGAGCGGCCGCGCGGGCTCCTCGGCCGCGGTCCAGAAGGGGTGCTCCGCGGGCAGGGCCAGCGGCAGGAACGCCTTCAGTGCCCAGTACGGGGAACCGGGGGCGTTGTACTGCTCGGCGAGCGTGGGCTGGGCGTAGCCGTACCCCACGGTGAGCAGACCCGCCGCGTCCAGGATCGGCCGCTCCCGCCAGCGGCGCAGGTGCCGCATCAGGTGGCCCCTGACCTCGCCCCAGGGCAGGGCCTCCACCCCGGCGAAGGCGAGCGCGCCCCAGAAGGCCCCCTGGGCGAACCGGTAGGTCAGGCTCCGGCCGAACGGCACGGCGTCCCCGTCGCGGGTGAACCAGTGCTGGAAGTCCAGCGCGAAGGACGCCGCCCGCTCGCGCAGCCGCTCGGCGCGGCCGGGGTCGCGGTCCCCGGCCAGGGCGGCGTGGACCAGGCCGTAGTAGTGCATCGCGAACGGGACGTAGTAGTCGCGCTGGGCGGTGGGGCCGTCGGAGTACCAGCCGCCGCCCAGCGCGAAGGACTCCAGCCGCTCCAGCCGGGCCCGGACCGGCGCGGGGTCGAAGCGCACCCCGGCCCGGTCCAGGCCGAGCCCCACCAGCACGGGGAAGAAGTGCCAGTTGTTGTCGGCGGGCCGTACCGTCAGCGCGCCGGTCAGCCAGGCCGCCAGACGGTCCCGTTCGCGCCCGGTCAGCGGGTCCCAGACCCGCTCGGGCGCGATCGCCAGCGCCAGGCCGATCGCGGCGGTCTCCACCAGCCGCTGGTCGACGTCGGTCACCGGCCCCCAGAACTCCTCGTGCCCGGGGTCGGTGCCGGCGGCGAGCCCGGCGCGCCACAGCTCCCAGTGGCCGAAGGACCCGCCGCCGGCGGCCAGCGGCGCCAGCCCCCACAGCGGCCGGGCGAACGCCTCCAGCTCGGCCGCCGCGTCCGGGTAGTGGGCCGTGTTCACCCCGAGCCGCAGGCGCGCCCGCCCGGGGCTGAGACGGGGCACCAGCGGCTCGACCAGCCCGGTCACCAGCTCGCGCACGTCCTCGCGGTCGCGCGGCGCCCCGCTCCCCGCCCCGGCGGGGATCAACTCTTGAGCCCCGTGAACGCGATCCCCTCCATGATGCGGCGCTGGAAGATCATCAGAACCACGATCACCGGGACGACCGCCAGCGCGGCACCGGCCATCATGTAGTAGGCCCGTCCCGACTCACCGCTGGCGAGCTGCTGCAGGGCCAGCGGAAGCGTGTAGAGCTCGGGGTCGTTGAGCACCACCAGCGGCCAGATCAGGTCGTTCCAGTGGAAGATGAAGCTGGTGATCGTCACGACCGCCAGCACCGGCTTCGACAGCGGCACGACGATCCGCCAGAAGATCTGCATCCGGCTCGCGCCGTCGATGCGCGCGGCCTCCTCCAGCTCGGTGGGCAGCGACAGGAAGAACTGGCGCAGCAGGAAGATGTCCAGCACCGAGGCCACGTTGGGCACGATCAGGCCCCAGCCGGAGTCGAACATGCCCAGCGACTGGGTGACGTGCAGGCGCGGGACCAGGAGCGTGATCGTGGGGACCATCATGCCGGCGAGCAGCAGGATGAAGATCTTGTCCCGTCCCGGGAAGGGGATGCGGGCGAAGGCGTAGGCGGCCAGCGCGTCCACCAGCAGCTTGGCCGGGACCAGGATCAGGCAGACCCAGACGCTGTTGACGAACGCCTGGCCCATCCCGCCGTACTCCAGGACGTAGGAGTAGTTCTCCAGGGTGGGGGACCACTCGCCGGTCCTGCGGTCCAGCGGCAGCAGGCTGGGGACCTTGGTGTAGACGTCCGAGCCGTGCTTGAAGGAGGTCGCCAGCATCCACAGGAACGGGACGACCGACACCGCCGCCAGCAGCACCAGCGCGATGTAGACGGGTGCGAGCCGTACGTTCCTCGCCGTCTTCACGACGCCTCCTGCCTGACGAACTTGAACTGCAGCGCAGTGATGATCATGATGAAGACGAGCAGGATGAACGACATCGCGCAGGCCGCGCCCATCGCGTCGTAGCGGAACGCGTACAGGTACAGGTGCAGCACGTAGGTCAGGCCCGACTGCTCGGGACCGCCGGTGACGCTCCTGCCGCCACCGCCCGACAGGATCACGTAGACCAGGCCGAACACCTGCAGCGCCGCGATCACCCCGGTGACCAGCAGGTAGAAGGTGGTGGGCCGGAGCATCGGCACGACGACCTTCCAGAACCGCTGGACCGGCCCGGCGCCGTCGATGATGGCGGCCTCGCGGATCGAGCCCGGGATGCCCTTCAGTCCGGCCAGGTAGATGAGCATCGAGATGCCGCACTGCCAGGCCGCGATGAACGCCAGCGCCGGGATGACCAGATCGGGGTTGTTGAGCCAGTTCTGCCCGGGGATGCCGAACAGTTCCAGGAAGCCGTTGACCAGCCCGTAGCGGGGGTCGTAGAGCCAGCGCCAGATGACGCCCACCGCGGCCTCGGCCGTCACCACCGGCAGGAACAGCAGCAGCCTGAAGGCGTTGGAGCCACGGCGGATCACGTTGATCAGCAGGGCCTGGCCCAGGGCGGCGACCAGCGTCAGCGGGACGGCGATCACCGTGTACAGCAGGGTGACCTGGATCGACTTCCAGAAGTGCGGGTACTTCGCGTCGTTGAAGAGCAGGTCGGAGTAGTTGGTCAGGCCCACCCACTCGGCCGCCGACCGCAGGTTCCAGTCGGTGAAGCTGTAGTACAGCGCGGCCAGCGCCGGGTAGAGCATGAAGATCACGAAATAGATCATCGCGGGGGCGATCAGAAGCCACCCGATGACGTGGTCGCGCCGCCCGAGACCCGGGCGGCGGCGACGCCGCCCGGGACCAGGCGTCACGGTGGGCTGGTCGGCCAGCACCGGAGATGCCACGTTCGCCTCTTTTCGGTTAGCCGTTCCAGCCGAGGAGCGCGCGCGTCTTGGCCGCTGCCTCGGTGAGCGCCTCCTGGGAGGTCTTCTTGCCGCTCAACGCCGCCTCGATGGCGGGGGCGATGATCTCGTCGTTGATCTGGATCCACTCCGGCAGGGCGGGCCGGGCCTGGGCGACCTTGAGCTGCTCCAGGAACGCCGCCTGGTCGGGCCCGAAGGTCGCGGCGTCCCTCTCGGCCGCGGCCACGTTGGTCGGGAAGCCGCCGAGCGCCTGCGCCAGCGCGGTGTTGTTCTCGGCGCTGGTCAGGTGCGCGAGCCACTTCCAGGCCAGCTCGGCGTTCTTGCCCTTGCTGAAGACCACCGCGTTCTCACCGCCGATGTTGCCACCGGGCTCGGTCTTGTACGGCAGCGGTGCGGTGCTGAACTCCAGGTCCGGGAACTGGTCCTTGATGTTGGCCACGTCCCACGGCCCGGAGATCGTCATCGCGGCCAGGCCGTTCTCGAAGGCCTTGTCCGAGTCGGTGATCTCCCTGGGCGAGGAGGGCAGCAGGTCCACCCAGAGCTGGAGCGCCTCCACCCCGGGCTGCTGGTCGAACAGGATCTTCTTGCTCTTCTCGTCGACCATGGAGCCACCGGCGCCCGCGACGAAGCCCGGCCACATCCAGCCGCCGTAGCCGTCGCCCTTGGGCACCACGATCCCGGCGGTCTTCGGGTCGTCCTGGTGGACCTTCGCGGCCATCTGCTTGAGCTCGTCCCACGTCTTGGGCGGCGTCGGGATCAGCTTCTTGTTGTAGAAGAGCGCGACCGCGGTGTGGTCCAGCGGCAGCCCGTAGAGCTTGTCGTTCACCCGGTTGGTGTCGAGGGCGCCCTTGTAGTACGCCTTCTCGTCGACCGTGCCGGCGGGCACCTCCTTGATGGTGCCGTCCAGCGCGTACCTGGCCACCAGGGGCTGGTCCAGGATGCCGACGTCGGGGACGGTCCCGGCGGCGACCGCGCTTCCCAGCTTGGTGTTGTAGTCGTCCTTGGGGATCTTGACGATCTTGACGGTGACCTTGTTGGCCTTCTCGAAGTCCGCCCGCAGTTTCTCGACGACCTCCCCCGCCTGGGGGGTGCGGTCCTGGAACATCCAGTAGGTCAGTGTCGTGGCCTCCGAGGCCGTCCCGGTGTCGCCGCCGCAGGCGACGAGTCCGGCGAGCAGTGCCATACCGGCCGCAGCCCCTGTGACTCTCCTGATCATTTCTTCCTCCTGATGGGGGGTGCAACGGACGATAATGTAAGATGTGAAAAAAGTTCAGCCCCCTTGAGAAACGCTTTGGTAACACGGTGGCGGGACGGGCCTCGGAAGCCCGTCCCGGGAGGTCGATCACATGATCGCCGAGTGCTCCGATCAGCTCCCCGCGGCGAGCCGCGGGCCCTTGGCGCGCGCGGCCCCGCCGAAGGTGCCCGCACCGGTGCCACGGCCCGCCCGTCGCCTGCCGTACGGCGTCCGGCCGAACGGCTTGAACGTGGAAAGGACCACGTTGAGCAGGTAGACGACCAGGGCGACGCTCGGCGCGACGGCCAGGGAGACCCCGTCCCGGCCGGGGAGGAGGGACGGCAGGGGCCCGGTCCCCGACACCGCGGCGGCGACCTCCCCGATCTGCGGGCGGAGCGCGAACACCGAGGCGATCAGCGCGGCCGTGCTGGTCACGAGCTTGAGCACCACCCAGTGGTGGCGGACGAGACCCCAGGGCGTGTACAGGCAGAGCAGGAGCCCGCTCAGCACCGCGGTCAGGCCCACCGGGGCGATCAGGGTGCCGGCCAGGACGTCCATCGCCAGGTAGGAGGCGCGCACCAGCGCGGGGTCGCCGGTGACCAGCGCGGTGACGCCCAGGGTGAGCAGTCCCAGGTCGAGGCCGAGCCAGCCGACCGAGGCCGCCACGTGCAGGGTGAGGACGGTCTTGCGGAGCGCGGGCGGCATGAGCGGGGCGGGACGGCGCCCGCCGCGCCGGGCGGGTTCACCGGACGGGACGGGCTCGCGGGCCGGGGCGGCCGTCCTGCGCGGGACGGACCCGGCGACCGGGCCGGGTGCCGTGGGCGGGACGGGCCCGGCGGGCGAAGGCGCCGGGGGCACCGGGTTCGCGGGGGTCGCGGGGGTCGATCGGGGCGGGACGGGCTCGGGCATGGGGTCGCCTTCCGGGCACGTACCGCGCCGCGTCCCGGCTCTCGCCGCGGACGCGCGGGGTGTGACGAGGCGTCGTCGTCGGGGTGCGGGGAGGGCGGGGCGGCGCGGTGGGAGCGGACACGGTCATCGTGCTGTCCGCTCCACTGTCGCCGTGAACGCGCGCCCGGCCGTCCTCCACGGGAAGGCCACGTGTCTACGCCCCGTGTCGTACGGGCGGCGCTCCTCGCCGGGCGATCCGCCCCTCGGCTCGTACCCCGGGCCGCTTCACCGGGGTGTCCGTCGCCGGGGGCGGGCGGCCGGACGCGGAACGCGCCCGGAGCCGCTAACCGGCCTCGGTCGTGCTCCCCGAGGGCGTGCGCGACTGGCGGCGCATCGCCAGCACGATGTCCCCGATGACGACCAGGGCCAGCACGCCCGCGACGATCGTCAGCCAGGGGATGCCCGCCACGACCCCGAGCACGCCGAGAGCGATCGCCGCCACCAGCGCGAACGACCCGAACCGGATGTGCGCGACGTCGCGGGGCGTACCCCTGACCATCGGCTTGCCGGACGCCGAGGTCGTCTCCGGCATCTGTCCTTCGGAAGTCATTTTTCCCCTCCTTGCTCGTGAATGCACCCTTTACCCGGATGCGCCCCTCTCATGTGTCCGGTTCACACCTCGCGTGCGCGTTCGATGGCCTCGGCCAGTTCTTCGGGCGCGGAGACCGTCAGGGTTGCGCCCGGGTGGGTCAGGAAACCGCCGGGCACCAGAGCCGGCACCGGGGTACGGAACCGGACGCACAGTCCCCTCCGGGCGTTGGTCCCGAACGTCACCCCGCGGTCGGCCAGCGACAGGTGCGGCCCGATGACCTTCCAGGCCGCATAGGGGCCGGTCACCTCGGTGCCCGAGACGTTGGCCACGGGGGTCCGCAGCGACCAGGGGCCGAAACGGACCGAGAGCACGCCCTCGCCCACCTCGGCGAAGGCCCGGTCGGGGCCGACCCCGATCAGCGAGAGCGGGGTCCGCCAGGCCGGGTCGACGTCGAACGCGAAACGTGTCATCGCGGTCAGCGTTCCCAGGGGGCGGTCTCGCCCATCTTGGCGTAGTACTTGGCCAGGTGCGCCTTGATCCTGCCGAGTTCCTCCTCGGGGACGTTCACGCCCCCGCGCGCCCCCTGCAGGACGCCCCCGGCCGCCCGTACGGCGTGCGGCACTACCTTCAGCCTTCCGTCGATCACGTCGGCGATGGGCAGCTTGTAGCTCCCGAACTCCTCGGGCTGGTCGCCGTCGTACCACAGGTGCGCCTCGCGGTAGCGGGCGTTGGGCTCCTCCTCGGCGTCGGCCCAGGAGCGGACGCGCTTCTCGGCCGCGTCGCCGTCCCATGCCCTGTCGCCGTCGGCCAACGGCAGGTCCTGAAACCGGGTGACCGTCATGACCTCACTCCCTTCGTCGGTGGTTCCCTAACCCGACGGGCCGATCCCATGCCTGGCGGCGACATATTTAGGGTTTGCCGGGGGAGGGGGTCGGCATGACCGAGAACCCTGAGATCAGCGAAGAGACGGCCCCTTCCGACGGGGCGGAGGACCAGGCCCGGGACGGCGGCGTGCCCCAGGGGACGCCCGGATCGGACCCCTCCGAGCAGGCGCAGCCTCCCGCCGGGCCGCGGGGCGCCGACGGGGAGAGCCGGGTCGTGGCGGAGCGGTCGGGCTCGGACACCACCTTCCCGGCGCGCCCGCTGCTGGCCGACCCGGACGACGCGCGCCGCGTCCCGGGAGAGGACGGCCCCGAGATCGAGGACGACTCCGCCGGTGAGGGCTCCGGCGGGACGGACGAGGGCGACGGGGACGGTACGGAGGCCACGGACGGGGGCACCGAGGGCACCGAGGGGGCCGGCGGCGCCGACGGCTCCGGCGGGACGGCCGATCCCGAGGTGGGCCCGGCGTCCTGAGGGTCTCCGTCAGGGCCTCCGCCGCGCGTTCCGGGGCCCGGGTTCCGGACGGCCTCGACCCGGGTGCCGGGGACGGCCTCCCCGGCCTCCTTCGCGGGATCCGGGACTCGTCGCGGGGTCCGGGGCGCGACGGCCCCCGAACACGGCGGTGGGGGGGGGGGGGGGGGGGGGGGGAGCAGAAACAGGGGGGGGGGGGGGGGGGGGGGTGTGGGAGTTGGTGGCCGTTTTCTTT
>NZ_JBVJIA010000011.1:76268-100458 GCF_055586505.1 Streptosporangium sp. NPDC050148
GGTTGCGTGAACCCCCCCCCCCCTCCTTCTCATGGGTCCCTGTGCCTTGTTGTGGTTCCGGGGCCCCCCCCCCCCCCGGGGGGGGGGGGGTCCCCCCCCCCCCCCCCCCCCCCCCCCACCACGGGGTTGGTCTCAGGTCAGCTCTTGAAGGCGTCCTTGACCTTCTCCGCGCCGTCCTTGACCTTCTCCCCGGCCTGCTTGAGGTGGCTCTCGCTCTGGTCGGTCCTGCCCTCGGCCTCGAGACGCTCGTCACCGGTGGCGCGACCCGCGCCCTCCTTGAGCTTGCCCCCGAGCTCCTCGGCCTTGTTGGAGATCTTGTCGTCGGTACCCATGGTGTCATTCCTCCCGTTGATGGAACTTCGTCCATGCAGTGGTAACCCCTGTCCTGCATCGGGCGAGGTAAACATGCCCGGACGGGACCCCCGCCGGGGCAGGGGTCGGGCGCGGGGGACGCCGGAGGCCGGATCGCGCGGGCGGCCGGACGGTCGCGGCGACCGGATGACGAAGCGGATGACGAGGCGGGTGGCGAGGCGGGTGACACCCCCGGGCGGGCCGCCGTCCCGGCGGTCTCAGTGGTGGCAGAGCAGGCAGCGCACGGCGTGTTCGAGGGACCCGGCGTCGCCGATGGGCGAGGGCCAGGGCAGGCGGATCAGCGTCGGGTCGTCGATGCCGCAGCGCACGGTCGCGCCGAAGCGGTCGAGCTCCCAGAGCCAGGCCCCGGGTACCGGGGCGGCCAGCAGCGAGCTCAGGGCGGCCTCCAGCTGCCTGCGGTGCGCGCCGTTGACGTGGTGCAGCATGCGCTCGGCCTCGCCCATCAGCGGGTCGGGGGTCGCTCCCAGGTACTCCTCGGCGTCCAGCACCCCCGACTCCGGGCCGGTCAGGTAGATCACCCTGCCGACGTCGACGCGGAGCAGGCGAGGCCCCCGCGTCCCCTCCAGCACCTCGAACAGCGCCTCGTCGGGGCAGCGCTCGGCGATCTCCACCGCCGTCTCCCGTACCTCGTCCGCGGGGACGGCCTGCACCCAGCCCTGCACCTTGAGCAGGCCGCGGGAGAGCTCGTGCTCGCCCAGGGAGCGCGTCGACGTCAGGTCCACGGTCACCACCGGCTCGTCCCGGGCGTCGTAGAGCGGGTCGCCCGGCAGGACGAGCAGCACCGGCCGGCCCGCTCCGTCGACCCCGCCGCGGGCGGGCGTCGCCGGGCCTTCGGCGCCGGAGACGGAGACGTGGGTGGGAGCGGCGGTGGCGGCGAGGGTGCGGACCCGCTCGGGGACGGGCGGAGCGGTGACGGGCTGCATGGACCGGCTCTCCTTGAGGTGGGGCAGATACTGCTGTATAAGATTAGCCTTGCCTAACTAAGGTAAACCTAACCACACAGGAGTGAGCATGCGCTACACCGGACCCAAGGTGCGTCTGTCCCGCAGGGCGGGCATCCCCCTGACTCGCAAGGCGGTCCGCTACTTCGAGCAGCGCCCCTACCCGCCGGGTGAGCACGGCCGCAAGACCAACCGGCGGCAGACGGGTGACTACGGGCTCCGGCTGATGGAGAAGCAGAAGCTCCGCTGGTACTACGACGTCTCCGAGCGGCAGATGCGCCGCTACTGGGACATGGCGCTGCGCAGCAGCGGCCGTTCCGGGGCCGAGCTGGTGGTGCTGCTGGAGACGCGCCTGGCCTCGCTGGTCCTGCGCTCCGGGCTGGCCCCGTCCATCTACGCGGCCCGCCAGTACATCGCCCACGGGCACATCACCGTGGACGGCCGCAAGGTCGACATCCCCAGCTACCTGGTCAGGCCGGGCCAGGTCGTCGCGGTGCGCGAGAAGTCACGCAGGATGCAGCCCTTCGTGGCCGCCTCCGAGGGGACCTACGCCGACGACCGGATCGCCCCCTACCTCGACGTCGACCACGCCGACCTCCGTTTCACCCTGTTCAGCCGCCCGCTGCGCGAGCAGGTCGCGGTGCCCGTGGACGAGCAGCTGGTGGTCGAGTTCTACTCGCGCTGACCCCCCGCCGACCCGCGACGCCGGCCCGCCGCCCCCCCGGTGGCGGGCTCACTGGCGCTTCCCGGCCCCCGAGCCCGTACGCCCCCGCGTCCCGCCGGCGTTCTTCCCGCCCCCGGTGCTCTTCGCGTCCCGGCCGGTCCTCCCGGCCGCACCGCGCCCCGTGCCGTTTCCCGTGCGGGTGCCGCTGCCGGTTCCCGCGCCCGCGGCCCTCTGGGCGGCGGAGCCGTCGTCCCGCGCCGCCGGTAGCCGGTCCCGCAGCTCCCGCACCTCGGCCCGGAGCGCGGCCAGCTCGGTGAGCACGGCCCGGCCCACGTCCTCGGTCGCCTGGACGGACTCCTCGGCGTGCTCCTCCTCCATGGCGCTGACCACCACCGCGATGAACAGGTTCAGCACCACGAAGGTGCAGACCAGCATGAAGGCCACGAAGAACACCCACGCCCACGGGTGGGTGTTCATCACCTGGCGGGTGATGTCGGACCAGGCGTCGCCGGTCATCATCTGGAACAGGGTGAACAGCGAGGTGGGCAGGTCGCCGAAGTAGGCAGGCGCGGTGGCGTGGTAGAGCTTCGTGCCCATCACGGCCGCGACGTAGAGCACGAGCGCCAGCAGCAGCACGATCGAGGTCATCCCCGGGACCGCCGTCAGCAGCGCGCTCACCACCCGGCGCAGGCTCGGCACCACCGAGATCAGCCGTAGTGCCCGCAGGATCCGCAGGGCTCGCAGCACCGAGAGCCCGCCCGCCGTGGGCAGCAGCGAGACCGTCACGATCGCGGTGTCGAACAGGTTCCAGGGGTTGCGGAAGAACCGCGGGCCGTACGCGTACAGCTTGCAGCCCAGTTCGGCGACGAAGACGTAGAGCGCCAGGTGGTCGATGATCGTGAGCACCGTGCCGTACCGCTGTACGGCCGCCGCCGAGGTCTCCACTCCCAGCGTGGCCGCGTTGATCACGATGACCGTGACGATGAACCGCTGGAAACCGGGTGTTTCAAGGGCGGCGCGGAGACGCTCGCGCACCGGCACGAAGGCTCCCGTGGTCGGAATGGCCGAGGACAAGCCAAGATCATAACGGCTTGGTGAAGGCCCTCGTCCGCTACCCGCGTCCGCCGTCACCGGGGTTCGCCGCCCCCGTCGCCGCCGCCCCCGTCGTCGCCGTCGTCGGGGTCGCCGTCGAGACCGTGGCCGACGACGCCGGGGCCTCGGCGTGCCGGACGGCGTAGTCGCCGATGCCCGACTCCAGCATCGCGAAGCCCCGTTCGGCCTGCCGGCGCAGGTCGGGGGCGATGGCGTCCAGGGTCTCGCCCGCCAGCATGCGCTCGACGGCGCGGGTCATCAGCCGGTTCAGCACCCCGCTGACCTGCGCGGCGACGAGCGCGGGGGTGAGGTCGTCGGGGTCGGCGTCGACCTCGTCGGCGAGCGTCACGGCCAGGGCCCGCTCCCGCGCGTCGTTCATCTCCCGCAGCCGCGCGCCGAGCGAGGGGCTCTGGGACGTCATGAGCATGCGCGCGAAGGCGTCACCCCCCTCGTGGAACCCGTAGCGGTGGTGGCGGGTGTCGATCGCGTCCAGGAAGTCCCGGCGCAGCGCCTGCAGCGCGCTCTCCCCGGGACGGCGCTCCCGGACGACCCTGCTCGGCAGGTCCTCGACCTCCCCCTGACGGTCGAAGAGCAGGTCCTCTTTGGTGCGGAAGTAGTTGAAGACCGTGTTGACCGACACGTCGGCGGTCCTGGCGACCTCGGCCACCGTCACGTTGTCGAAGCCCTTCGTCAGGAAGAGCCACGTGGCGATGTCGGAGATGCGCTGCCTGGTCTCTCGTTTCTTGCGCTCCCGCAGGCCTTCGCTCATGAGGACATTCTAGGTGTCGGACAAATTTTGCAGTGACACCAAATTTGGTGTTACTTTACGAATGGAGGCGATCAAATGATCAAGACATCAGCTCTGAGCAAGACCTTTCCCGGCGGCGTCGAGGCCGTCCGGGGGGTCGATCTGACGGTGGAGGCAGGGGAGATCGTCGGGTTCCTCGGCCCCAACGGGGCGGGGAAGACGACCACGATGCGCATGCTCACCACGCTGCTGCGCCCCACCGGGGGCGGTGCCACGGTCGCCGGACACGACCTGCTCACCGACCCCGCCGGGGTGCGGCGGCACATCGGTTACGTGTCCCAGAAAGGCGGGATCGCCCCGGCGAACCCGGTGGGGGAGGAGCTCGAACTGCACGCCATGCTGTACGGGATGCGCCCGGCACGGGCGCGCGAGCGGGTTGCCGAGGTGCTCGACCGGTTCGGGCTCACCGCGCTGCGCGACCGGCCGGGAGGGGCGCTGTCCGGCGGTCAGCGCCGCCGGTTCGACCTCGCGTTCGGGCTGCTCCACGATCCCGCGCTGCTCTTCCTCGACGAGCCCACCACCGGCCTCGACCCGCAGACCAGGGCGAGCCTGTGGGACCACATCAGGAACCTGCGCGACGGAGCGGGCCTGACGGTCTTTCTGACCACGCACTACCTCGACGAGGCGGACCTGCTGGCCGACCGGCTGTTCGTCATCGACCACGGCGTCATCGTCGCCGAGGGCACCCCGGCCGAGCTCAAGGGCGGCACCGGGGGCACCCTCGACGACGTCTTCCTCGCCATCACCGGCCGCTCCATGAGGGACGACCCGCCGGGGGACGATCCGTCCGCCGGACCGCCGGGTGAACCGGACGGGCCCGGCGCGACGGGCGTACGGGACGGTGCCGGCGGTGCGACCACCGGTGCGAGGGGTGCGACGACCGATGTGACGAGCGGTGCGACCACCGGTGCGACGGGTGGCGGGGGCGCCGGCGGAGCCGGCGACGACCGGCGCGCGGCCGGGGTGGCCGGTGAGGAGCGGTGAGCGGGGCGATGCGCGTCCTCAGGGAGACCTGGTTGATCTTCCGGCACAACGTGCGGATATCCCTGCGGCAGAAGGCCGGGATCGTCTTCGGGGTCCTGCAGCCCATGCTCTACCTGGTGCTGTTCGGCCCGCTGTTCGCCACGATCGGGACCTGGGAGACGCTGATTCCCGGCCTGCTGGTCCAGGTGGGGCTGTTCAGCGCGGGCCTGGCCGGGTTCGGCATCGTCTTCGACCTCCAGTCCGGCGTGCTGGAGCGGCTGCGGGTCACCCCGGCGCACCGGATCTCCCTGCTCCTCGGCCGGGTGCTGTCCAACTCGCTCACCCTGCTGATCCAGTCGATCCTGCTGATCGCGGTGGGGTACGCCTTCGGGCTGCGCGCCGCGCTTCCCGGCGTGGCGCTCGCGCTGCTCATGATGACCCTGCTCGGGGTGAGCCTGGCCGCGCTCTCCAACGCGATCGCGCTCACCATGAACCCCGACGCGTTCGCGCCGGTCATGAGCACGGCGATCGTCCCGCTGCTCCTGCTCTCCGGGGCGTTCCTGCCGATGTCGATGGCGCCCGGCTGGCTGGACGCGCTCTCGCGCGCCACCCCGTTCCGGTACGTGCTGGAGGCCATGCGCGAGCTGTTCGCCGGGCACTACGCGACCTGGACCGTGGGGGTGGGCGTCGCGGTGACCGTGGCCCTGTCGGTGGTCTGCGTCATGGTGGGGACCCGCGTCTTCAACCGCGAGAACGCCTGACCACCCGAGCCCCTTGACCGCCCGAGTCCCTGACCGTCCGAGTCCCTGACCGTCCCCGACCTGCCCGCCCACCGTCCCCGACCGGCTCGCTCACCGGGACACGGCCGCTCCTTCCGGTTCGGCCGAGTCCCGGGCCGCGGTCCTCACGAGCACCAGGACGATCAGGCCGGCCACGATGCCCAGGACGCCCGCGGCCACCAGGGTGACGTTGAGCCCGTGCGCGAAGGACTCCCGGACGACCTGGCCGTGCCCCTGGCCGGTCAGGACGTGCGCCCGGCCGCCGGTCAGGGCGTCGACGGCGGAGCCCGCGTCCGGCACCCTGCCGTCCAGGCCGCCCTCGACACCGGTGCGGAAGACGCCCCCCAGCAGCGCGACACCGAACGCGAACCCGAGCTGCCGGAACGTGTTCACGGCACCGGCCGCCATGCCGCCGCGCTCCTGCGGGACCGACGCCATCGCCGCCGCCGACAGGGACGGGCTCGCCACCCCCACGCCCAGGCCCACGAGCGCCAGGCCGGGGACGAGGGCGGCCCACCCGGAACCGGCCGTGAGCACCGCCTGGGCCAGCGCGCCCGCACCGATGATCAGCAGGCCGACGCCGACGACCAGGCGGGGCGAGGCGTCGTGCAGGAACCGCCCGGCGACGCTCGCCACGATGAAGGCGGTGACGCTCATCGGGAGCATCACCAGGCCCACCTGGACCGCGCCCAGCCCCAGGACCGTCTGCAGCCACAGCGAGACGTAGGCCAGGCCGGCGAAGGCCGCCGCCGTGAGCAGGGCCGCGCCGACCATGATCCCGGTGAACGCGCGGTCGCGGAACAGCGACAGGTCGAGCATCGGGTCCTTGCTCCTGAGCTCCACCGCGACGAACAGGGCCAGGGCCACCAGGCCCGCCGCCAGCAGGCCGAGGACCGATCCCGAGCCCCAGCCGTCCTCACCGGCCCGGATGAGCGCGTACGTGATCGCGGCCGCGGCGGCGGTGAACGTCAGCATGCCGGGAACGTCCAGCCCGCGGGCGCGCGGATTGCGGGACTCCTGGAAGACCGCCAGCGTGAGGACGATCGCCACGGCGCTGATCGGCAGGTTCACCAGGAAGATCGAACGCCAGCCGAAGTGCTGGGTCAGCAGGCCCCCGGCGATCGGTCCCGCGGCCGCGGCCGCGCCGTTGACCGCGCCCCAGACGCCGAAGGCGACGCCCCGGTCCCTGCCCCGGTAGGTCGTGTTCAGCAGGGCCATGGTCGTCGCGAACATCGCCGCCGCGCCGAGCCCCTGCAGGCCCCGCGCCGCGATGAGCGTGCCGATGTTCGGCGCCAGGCCACAGGCCAGGGACGCGAGCGCGAACAGCCCCAGGCCCGCGACGTAGATCCTGCGCCGTCCGGTCAGGTCGGCCAGTGAGCCCGCGCCGAGCAGGAGCGCCGCCAGGACCAGCGCGTAGACGTCCATCACCCACTGCAGGGCCGAGAACGAGGTGCCGAGGTCCCCGGCGATGTCGGGCAGCGCGACCATCACGATCGTGACGTCCACCAGCAACATGAAGGCGCCCGTGCAGACCGCCACCAGCGGCCACCATTTACGCATGATCCTCCTTCGGTAGGCCACCAGGATCGGGCGTGGACGACGACGACAAGAAGCGGGCCGCGATATCACGGCGAATACCGACATCTGATAGTCGTGAGTGATGGAATCCGTCAGGGCCGACACGCTCGACCGGCAGCTGGTGCACGCGCTGGGACTGGACGGGCGGGCCCCGTTCAGCCGGATCGCCGAGGTCCTCGGCGTCTCGGACCAGACCGTCGCCCGGCGCTACCGGCGGCTGCGCTCGCGAGGCACCGTGCGGGTCGTGGGGCTGATCGACCGCCGGATGCTGGACGGGACCCGCTGGTGGCTGCGGCTGCGGTGCGTCCTCGGGGCGGGGACCGCCATCGCCACGGCCCTGGCCAAGCGGCCCGACACCTCCTGGGTGCAACTGCTGTCGGGCGGGACCGAGGTGCTCTGCGCGGCCCATCCCGGCTCGGACCAGGAGCGCGACACCCTGATGCTCGACAAGCTCCAGCGCACCGACCGCGTCGTCGCGGTCACCGCGTACTCGATGATGCACATGTTCGCCGGAGGCCCGACCGGCTGCGGGATGTTCGAGGTCCTCACCGAGGCGCAGGTCGCCGCGCTGCGCCCGTCGCGGCCGCCCGCCCGTGGCCGGGTGGAGCTGTCGGACCAGGACCGGCTCCTGCTCGCCCGGCTCTCCGTGGACGGCCGGACCTCGCACACCGACCTCGCCGCCGCCACGGGCTGGTCGGAGTCGACCGTCCGGCGCCGGCTCGACCAGCTCCGCGAGTCCGGCGCGCTCTACTACGACCTGGAGGTCGACTGTCCCTACTTCGGGTTCCGCACCCAGGCCTGGCTCTGGATGACGGTGTCACCGTCCCATCTGGTCGGCGTCGGCGAGGCCCTGGCCACCCACCGGGAGGTCACCTTCGCCGCGGCCACCACCGGCCCGACGAATCTCGCGGCCAACATCCTCTGCCGGGACGACGAGGCGCTGTACGCCTACCTCACCGACCGGATCGCGGGCCTCGACGGCATCCAGAGGCTGGAGACCGCCCCGATCATCCGCAACATCAAGCAGTCGGGGTCGCTGCTGCCCGTCTGAGCCCCGGCCCTGCCCACTCGGCCCGCCCGGGCCGTCCGGTCCTCACTCCGGGGGACCGTAGGGCTCTATCCGCGGGTCGGCGTAGGGACCCCCGTCCGCCGCGAGCCCGGTGCGGTGGGCGGCGCTCTCGCTCACCCGCAGGCCGTACAGGCCCTGGCCGGGGTCGAGGAGGTCGATGAGCACCAGGCCGTACCCGATGTCGACGTCCTCCTCCGGCAGCTCCAGGTGCCGCAGGGCCTGCGTGAGCGTCGCGCCGGAGGGGAGCCGCACCGTGATGAGGACCATCACCTCACGGTACGCGCCCCGCCCGGCGCCGCAATGAGGCGAGTACCCCCGAGGGGTCGACGACCCCGTAACCGTGGTCGTGGTCGAACCCGACGTCGCTGCGGTCGTCGGCCGTACGACGCAGCAGGGTGCGCAGCTGGGCGGGGGAGAGCCGGGCGGCGGGCCAGCGGGTGCGCACGGCCGCGACCAGGCCCGCCGCGACCGGGCACGCGGCCGAGGTGCCCGAGTCGGGCTCGTCGTCGCCGAACGCCCGCGAGCCCGAGAAGTGGGTGTAGGCGCACACGTCGGGCTTGCGGGCGACCAGGCGGCCCGGCCCCTGGGAGGAGTAGCCGACCCGCTCGCCCCGGGTGTCGACACCGGCGACCGACAGCACGGAGCCGTGGGAGTTGGCGCCCGTGATCGGCCGGTCCGGGTAGGCGCAGCGGCCGTCCGGGCAGTCGCGTCCGCAGTTGCCCGCGGCGAAGAGCACGTCCGCGCCGGAGCGCTCCAGGCTGGAGACGATCAGGTTGAACGGGTGGGCCGGGTTGTCGGAGTAGTTGCCCGGATGGCCCGCGGGAAAGTCCCACTCCGGGGAGAAGGACCCCCAGCTGTTGCTGACCACCAAGGAGCGCGAGGCGGCGGGCTGGGCCTCCAGGACGGTGCGCAGGTGGGCGAAGGCCGCCACCGCGTCCGAGAGCAGGCCGTCCAGCGCCGAACCGCCCGGACGCCGGGAGAGCAGCACGGGAATGTCGATGATCGACGCCCTCGGGGCCGCGATGAGCGCGTCGAAGGCGCACATCGTGCCGTGGTCGACGGGGAACTCGCCCGCCCTGCCCGTCACCCCGTCGGGCTTCCAGCTGCGCTCCACGTCGAGGATCACGTCGCGGCCCAGGTGGCGGGCGACGTGCGCGCGGTTGACGCCGGTGTCGAGCACCGCGAGCGCGACCCCCGACCCGTCGAGGCCCTCCGCGGCCAGGCCGGCGACGCCGAGCAGCCGCTCCACGTCGTGCCAGTCGCCGACCGGGGGCGTGCCGCCGCAGGTCAGGCCCGGCTGGATCACCGGGTCGGCGAAGATCCCCACCACCTCGCGGCGCAGCGCGGGCAGCAGGGTGATCCGGGTGGACGCCTCGTCGTCGGAGATCTCACCGCGGACCAGGACGGAGGCCTCGTCGTCGGCGAAGGAGAACACCAGCGGCTGGTGCAGCGACAGCGGGTCGCCCCCGGCGGCGGGGACCGGGCGGGGCGCCACGACCGGGGCGAAGGACGGGTCCAGCACCACTCCGGGAAGCGCGTCGGCGACGTCGGCGGCCGTCG
The DNA here is from genome assembly GCF_055586505.1 of Streptosporangium sp. NPDC050148. NCBI lineage: Bacteria > Bacillati > Actinomycetota > Actinomycetes > Streptosporangiales > Streptosporangiaceae > Streptosporangium > Streptosporangium sp. NPDC050148. The sequence continues at coordinate 86,095 of NZ_JBVJIA010000011.1, forward strand.
TGCTCACCGTGGGATCGGCCACGGCCGCGACGACGTCGGGGGAGGGACGGAGCTGCAGCAGGACCCGCATGACGCACCACCGGGGATCGAGGGGACAGGCCCCACCACATTCCTTCATCCACCCCGGCCGCGTCCAGCCGTTGAAATCCCCTCGGACCACGCTCATGCCCGTCAAACGGTGCAAACGATCGGCGTGGATTTCCTTCACAGCGACGGAATCGATCACTACGTTGGGCGACATGACCGCAGCGGCGGAGACGACGCCAATCCCTCGACCCGATGTCCGGCACGCTCACTGGATGCCGACCCGGCCCAGACTGATCGTGGCCAGCGGCTTCATGCTCTTCCTGGAGCTGGCCCTGATCCGGTGGACCGGATCGAACATCGTCCACCTGAGTTACTTCACCAACTTCGTCCTGCTGGGGTCGTTCCTCGGTATCGGGCTCGGCTTCCTGAGGGTGGGCCGCACCACCCGGCAGCCGTACTACTCGCCGATCGTGCTGGCCGTGCTGGTCCTGGTCGTGCTGTTCTTCCCCGTGACGGTGGACCGCCAGACCGAGGGCGTCCTGTACTGGACGAGCCTGAGCACCAGCGGCCCGCCGCCCTGGCTGATCCTGCCGGTGATCTTCGCCGCGGCGGCGATCGTGCTGATGGGCCCGGCCGAGCTGGTCGGCCGCTGCTTCCCCGAGCTCGACCGGCTGGAGGCCTACCGCTACGACCTGATCGGCAGCCTCAGCGGCATCGCGCTGTTCACCGCGCTGTCGTTCCTCAGCGCGCCGCCGGTGGTGTGGGGGACGATCGCCGCGGTCGCCTACGCGGTGCTGCTGTGGCCCCGCAGGGTGTGGGCCCGCGTGGCGCTGCTCCTGCCGTCGCTGGTCATCGTCGGCGCCCTCGCCACCGAGACGCTGACCGCGGGAGCGCTGTGGTCGCCGTACTACAAGGTGACCTACGTGCGCGGCCAGTGGGAGGGCGTGCCGCTGATGAACATCGACGTCAACGGCATCCCGCACCAGCAGGCCACCCCGGCCAGGAATCGCCTGGAGTGGGAGCGCCAGTACGCCCTGCCGTACGAGCGGGCCGCCTCCGGCAGGCTGGACGACGTGCTGATCGTCGGCGCGGGCAGCGGCACCGACGTGTCGATCGCGCTGTCCAAGGGCGCCAAGCACGTGGACGCCGTGGAGATCGACCCCAAGCTGCTGGAACTCGGCCGCTCCTACCATCCGGACCGGCCCTACGACGACCCCCGGGTCACCACCCACGTCACCGACGGCCGCGCCTTCCTGGAACGGACCTCGTCGAAGTACGACCTGATCCTCTTCGCGCTGCCCGACTCGCTCACCCTGGTCTCCGGGGCCAGCTCGCTGCGGCTGGAGAGCTACCTGTTCACGCAGCAGGCGATGGAGGCGGCCAGGGACCACCTCAAACCCGGTGGCGCCTTCTCGATGTACAACTACTACCGGGAGAGCTGGCTGGTCGACCGGCTCGGCGCCACCATGCAGGCCGCGTTCGGGCACAAGCCGTGCGTCGACATCGTCAGCCAGACGGGCCAGCAGGCGGTGATCACCGCGGGCTTCACCCCCCAGGGTCAGCGGTGCGGCACCGAGTGGGCGGGAGCGACCGCCCAGACCCCGCCGCCCGCCGGTGACGACCGGCCCTTCCTGTACCTGAAGGACCGGACGATCCCGCAGATCTACATCGTCACGCTCGGGCTGATCCTCCTGGTCAGCCTGCTGGCGGTCCGGGTCGTGGCCGGTCCGTACCGCAGGATGCGGCCGTACGCGGACCTGTTCCTGCTCGGGGTGGCGTTCCTGCTGCTGGAGACCAAGAGCGTCACCGGCTTCGCGCTGCTGTTCGGCACCACCTGGGTGGTGAACGCGATCGTGTTCGCCGGGGTGCTGGTCGCCGTGCTCGCCGCGGTGGAGGTGACCCGCCGCTTCCGGGTGCCGTCCCTGCCGGTCATGTACGGGGTGCTGCTGGCCGGGCTGGTCCTGGCCTGGCTGGTGCCCAACTCCTGGCTGCTGGGACTGCCGCTGCCGCTGCGCGCGGTGGCGGCCGTGGTGGTGGCGTTCCTGCCGATCTTCGCGGCCAACGTGGTGTTCGCCAAGCGCTTCGCCGACTCCGCCGACGCGACCGTGTCCTTCGGCGCGAACCTGCTGGGCGCGATGGTCGGCGGCTGCCTGGAGTACCTGGCGCTGGTCATCGGCTACCAGGCGCTGCTGATCGTGGCGGGCCTGATCTACCTGGGCGCCTTCGCGCTGCTTCCCAGGACCGCCAAGGTCGCCTGAGCCCGGGGGCCGGCTCCCGGATGTTCTCCGGGAGCCGGTGTTCCCTCGGTCAGAACCCGCAGAGCTCGCTGAGGGACTCGCCCGAGGACTTGCCGTTCGGGGTGGGCGTCCGGCTCGGCCGCAGCGCGGTGTTCCTGGACGGGCTGGGCGTGGCGGCCGGCGTCGCGCCGGTCGTACCGGGGGAGGGGGTCGCGGTCGCGGCCTGCGGCCTGCGGGCGGGCTGCTCCGAGCGGCGCAACGCCCTGGCGGTGGCGGTGCGGATCTTCTGCCAGTCGGGCGAGCCGGTGTAGAACTCCGGCGGTACGAACTGCAGGCTGGTGATCCTGGCGTCCTTGACCTTCAGCGCCAGGTCGGTGAGGTGCTCCACCAGCTCGCGGGGGATGTCGGTCTTGGCCATCCTCCTGGCCACGCCTGCGATCTTGGTGAAGTTGGCGAGCACGACCGACGGGGTGGCCTGCTGGGCGAAGGCGCCGATGACGCAGCGCTGGCGGGCCATCCGGGAGAAGTCGTCGCTGCCGACGCGGGAACGCCCGTACCAGAGCGCCTCCTCGCCCGAGAGCGTGCGGTACCCGGCCTTGATGGTCCCGGCGGTGCCGTACAGGCCGCCCCAGGGGATGTCCCGCTCCACCCTGATCTTCAGGCCGCCGATGGCGTCCACCATCCTGGCGAAACCGAACATGTTGACCAGGGCGTAGTAGTCGATCTTCAGGTTGAGCGTGTGACCGATCGCGTCCATCAGCGCCGCCGGGCCCCGCTCCCCGGCCTTCTTGCCCGGTACGACCTCCGGGTGGTCCTCGGCGTACTGCCAGACCTCGTTGAGCAGGCCGCCGTTGGGCAGCTCGCGCATGAAGCCCTCGGGGAACCGCTTGGCGAGCGCGCTGCCGGACGAGAAGTGGACGTGCTGGAGGTTGCGCGGGAGGCTGAACATGACCGTGTTGCCGGTCGCGACGTGCACGCTGGCCACGTTCATGCTGTCGGTCCGCACGCCCTCCCGGTTCCCGGCGCCGTCACCGCCGACGAGCAGGAAGTTCACCCGCTTGCGGCCGGCCCACGGGTCCTCGTGCTTGACGGGGACGGCCGTCGGGTTCGCCGAGGCGGGCTTGAAGATGTCGAGGGTCGTCTGCTTGAAGGTCAGCACGGTGTTGGCGGTCAGCGCGAACGGCGCCATCACCGACACGCAGAGAACGCCCACCACGATTCCCGAGACGATCTGCCCCCTGCCGCTGAGCCGGTTCGGCCTCAGCGTGACGTAGGAGAAGAGCAGCAGCAGGAACCAGGCGATCGCCCCGACCACGGCCAGGACCACCCCGGTCGTCATCATGCCGTCGCGGGTGAGGACGCCGGTGTTGCCGCTGAGGTAGACGACGACGGCGGTGATCGCACCGCCCAGCAGCGGCACGCCGAAGGCCGCGAGCAGGATGAGGCCGAGCCGGCGGTTCCCGGCCCGCAGGTGCGCCGCGCCGGGCAGGATCGCCGAGAGCGCGGTCCAGCCGATGAGGGCGGCGGTCGTCAGCGGCCTGGCGAACCGGGGGGGCCGTCCCCCGGGCGCCGTCGCGGACTCCGCGGGCGGACCTCCCGCCGGTGGCCCCCCGGCCGGTGGCGCCCCGGCGGGCCCGGCCGGTCCGGCCGGGACGGCAGGGTTCGGGACCCCGCCGCCGTCGCCGCCGTTCCCTTTTCCTGTGGCCCGGCCCGCCGGTCCCTGCGGTGGGGGGAGGGGGAGCCCTTCCCGGGGAGGAAGGACGCCCTGCTCGGGGTGGCCCTCCCGCGCGGCCGGGGACGGCCGCCCGGCCTGCGGGGGGAGGGTGCCCTGCTCGCGGTGGGCCTCCGGGGACGGGGCGTGCCGGTCGTTCCGCGCCGGGGGCGGGCTGGAGACCTCCTGGGCGAGGGGGGGCTGCGGCCCGCCGGCCGGACCCGGCGCCCGGGGCGGGGCGGGGACCGGGGGCGTCTCCTGGGACCCGGACCGGCCCGGTGTTCCGCCTTGGCGTGCGCCGGGACTCCCGCCGCGACGCCGGGTGCGCCGTTTCCCGCTTTCGCCGGCGAGATCCCCCGAGTCTTGCCCAAGGCGCATCGTCACACCGCTTCCTACTGCGTTTTGCCCGGGTTCACCTGCAGACATGGCCAGGGATCGGGATTGAACATAATTTGCCAGGATTCTAGTCCCCATACCTGGACATGACAGACAGATGACCAATCTATGGTGAATGGCCGCTTAAGCGATGGCGTCGGCTAGGACGTCGACGAGGTGGGGGCCAGCCAGGTGTTGCAGTCGAGCGTCCGGTTCCTCTCGTAGCCCTGGCGGAACCAGCGGTTGTTGTTCGCCGGCGAGCCGTGGTCACGCGGATATCCCGGCCAGTCGCCGACCCGGGAGTAGAAGTAGTAAAGGGTCTGGCGCCGCGCCGGGGTGACCGGGTAGGTGGCCGACACCGAGCGCATGAACATCGCGCCGAGACAGGTCGCCTGGAGCTCGAACCGCCGGCTCAGCGCGAGTCTCCCGTTGCGGCCGCTCGAACGCAGCGACTTCTGCCACCAGGTGGTGGACAGGCCCGACAGGTGCTGCACGTGGTGCCCGTACTCGTGCGCCATCATGCTGATGACCCCGCCGTGCCATTCGGTGATGGCCCCGTACCCGCGGGAGTTGCCCACCCCGCGCGACATCGCCCTGGTCGAGGCGTAGATGGTGGTGTTGCGCGGGCAGTAGTACGGCACCATGCTTCCCGGCGCGGGGAAGTCGCCGCAGGCGCCGCGGCTCCTCGTCGCGGTGAGGGCGTAGCGGGGCGGATGCCATGGGATGCCCTGCTCGCGCAGGATCCGCGACCAGCCCCGGTCCAGGCACTTGGACGTCTTGAGGATGAGCGCCTTGAGCTGGGCGTGGCTGTAGATGCTGGGCGACCCCGCGGGGCAGTGCACCCGGGGAAGCCCGCCCGCCCGGTAGAGCGTGTTGCCCTCCAGGCTGGTGTCGAGCACCCGCGTCCTCGTCGTGTCCCCGGTGTCGCGGGTGCTCCCGGCGTCCCCGCTGTCACCGGTGTCTCCGGCGTCCCCGGTGTTCCGGCCGTTCCCGGAGGACGCCGTGCGCGCCGGGGCCGAGGTGCGCCTGTCCCGCGGTTCGGCCGGGCGGAAGGTGGGCCGCGGGGGCGCGGTGAAGGCCGGGACGGCGACCGTGTCGGCGCGGCGGACGTTCGCGGCCACCGCCCCGATGACCACGATCCCGGTGAAGACCAGCGCGACCATGCCGAAGACCACGCCGACGACCACCCCGGCACCGCCGGAGCGGGACCGCGGGGGCTGCCACTGCGGCGGGGGATGGGCGGCCCGCCGCTGCCACGGGTCGGGCGGCGGGGGCGGGGCCGGGTGGCCGTACGGCATCTGCCCGCGGGGCGGCCCGGGCCGCTGCGGGTGAGCCGGACCCCACTGCGGGGGCGCGGGACGGCCCGGCCCCGGCTGCCACGAGGGCGCCTGCGGGGGCGGCGGCGGCCCCCATCCGGGAGGCGGGGGCTGCGGGTGCCCCATGGGCCGGGGCGGCGGCGGGGGCGGCTGGGGGTGTCCCCGCGACGGCCCCTGCGGCGGGTATCCCTGAGGCGGGTATCCCTGAGGCGGGCGTCCATGGCCGTGCCCCTGAGGGTGCCCCTGAGGGTGCCCCTGAGGCGGGTGCCCCTGCCCCGGGAGCGGCCGCGGGTACGCCGGCGGAGGTGGCCGCCACCCCGCGGGCCCTCCCTGCGGCGACTGGTTCCCCGCGGCACCGGGCGGCGGTGCCGGATAGGGCTCCCCGCGAGGTGGAGGGTGATGACCGTTGCCTGTCACGCTGTCTCCCCGTTAATCCGAGCGTCCGGCATGAAGTACTAGACCGGGCTTTTGCCGAATTTGGGGCGTAAGCATACTGATTTATCATCCGTCACGGATGTCGCTGCATTCGATTACATTCCGAAATCATCCAAGGTGATCTCCGCGATGTACCGGACCGATCCGGCACCCGTGACCTAGCTTCGAGGCATGAATCTGCAGCAGCTCCGCTATGTGGTCGCGACGGCGGAGCATCGCACCATGACCGACGCGGCCAGGTCGCTGTACATCGCCCAACCCGCTCTCTCCCGTGCGATCAGGGATCTGGAACGAGAGCTCGGGATGACGTTGTTCGCCCGTTCCGGACGTGGCGTGGTCGTCACGGCGCAGGGACGCCGGGTGGTCAAGCTGGCCCGGGAGGCGCTCGACGCCGTCCACGAGATCGAGTCCCTGTCCACCAACGGCCAGACGTCCGAGGCGGAGCTCCGCATCGCCTCGATCCCCAGCCTCGAACCGGGGCTGGCGGGCCGTCTCCTGCCCGCGTACACCGCCGAGCATCCGGGGGTACGCATCCACATCGTCCGCTGTGACGGACGGGACGGCGTGGTCAACGCCATCAGGGACCAGCGGGCCGACATCGGCCTCACGGACCTGCCCGTCCCCACCGATCTGGTCAGCCACCCGCTGGAGCGCCAGGAGATCGTGCTGATCTCCCCGCCCGGCGTGGACCTGCCCGACCCGGTGCCGATGAGGAGACTCAACGGCATGCGGCTGGTGCTGCCGGCTCCCGGCAGTTCCCGGCGCAGGGAGTTCGACGCGCTCTTCGCCAAGCACGGCGTGGCACCCGTGGTGGCGACGCAGCTCGACGAGCGCGGCAACTGGCTGAGCACCGTCCGTTCGGGTACGGCCTCGATGCTCTGGTACCGGGGGATGGCCGAGAAGGCCGCCCGCGCCGGGCTGGTGGTCCGCACCCTCGATCCCTCGGTACGCCGGGTGATCGCCCTCGTTCACGCGCGACGGCGGCTGCCCGCTCTCGCCCAGGAGTTCCTGTCCGTGGCCGAAAGTGGGTCGGCCGCGTAGGACCCGAGGCTCGTCCGTTCTCCCCCAGAGGTTCGGCGCAGGTGGGAGCGCCGTCCTCTCCGACACCGGGCCGTATGTAGGCTCGGTCTCGATGACTATCCTGCGCCTGCGTGGCCGTGAGTTCCGGCCCGGCGAGTTCGCGATCATGGCGGTGGTCAACCGCACCCCCGACTCCTTCTTCGACCGGGGAAGAACGTACGGCTTCACGGCCGCCCTGGAGGCGGTGGACGGGGCCGTGGACGCCGGAGCGGACATCGTCGACATCGGCGGCGTGAAGGCGGGTCCCGGCGACGAGGTCGACCCCGCCGAGGAGATCCGCCGGGTGTCCGACCTGGTGGACGCGGTCAGGAGACGCCACCCCCGGCTCGTCGTCAGTGTCGACACCTGGCGCGCCGAGGTCGGCGAGGTCGTCGCCCAGGCCGGGGCGGACCTGCTCAACGACACCTGGGGCGGTGTCGACCCGGAGCTGGCCGGGGTCGCCGCCCGGCACGGCATCGGCCTGGTCTGCGCGCACGCCGGCCGCGTCGCCCCGCGCACCCGCCCGCACCGCATCGCCTACGACGACGTGGTCGCCGACGTCGTCGGCTACACCGTCGGCCTCGCCGAGCGCGCGGTGGCCCAGGGGGTGGCCCGGGAGTCGATCCTCATCGACCCCGCGCACGACTTCGGCAAGAACACCCGGCACTCCCTGGAGGTCGGCCGCCGCCTGGACGAGATGGTCGCCACCGGCTGGCCGGTGCTCGTCGCGGTCTCCAACAAGGACTTCGTCGGCGAGACCCTCGGCGGCCTGCCGGTGGACGAGCGCCATGCCGGGAGCATGGCCACGCTGGCGGTCTCGGCCTGGCAGGGCGCCCGGGTCTTCCGGGTCCACGACGCCGCCTCGGCCCGCGCCGCGCTGACCACCGTCACCGCGCTGCGACGCTGACACCGCACCGGGCCGCGTACGGCCCGCGTCCGGCCTGTGCCTGGCCCGCGCCCGGCTCGTGTCCCGCCCGGCGGTGACCTCGGCGTACGACAGGGCGCGGGAGGGTGACCGGGCCACCCGCGGGAGGACGGGTGGCCCGGTCGCGAGGCAGGGGTGCCTCGCCCTTCAGGCGGTCTGCGTGCGGCGTCCCCGCTCGGCCTGATGTTTACCGCGACATCATGACTCGGGTCAGTAAATCAGTGAAACGACCATGGATGTCAACTCAGGAGTAGATGACGGACAGGAAGCGGATCAGGATCGCCTCCCGCCGGTCGCCGGGCAGGGCGTCCAGCACCGCGTTGACCACGGCCATCTCCGGCTGCCCGGACCCGCCCGTCAGGTCCACCCCGACCGAGGCCGCCAGCTCGCCGAAGGCGGCGTCGTCCAGCGCGTCCAGGTCCAGGTCCGCGATCAGCTCGACCAGCCCCTCGGGGAGCCGTGCCGGTCCGCGCTCGCGGGCCGCGTCGGCGGCCTCGGCGATCACCTCCAGCATCGCCTCGACACCGTGCAGGGTCACCCCGGTCACCGTGACGTGGATGTTGGCCGGGATGCCCGCGTACGACAGCTGCGGTTGCAGGAACCATCCGCGCCGCCTGGCCTCGTCCGAGAGCACGAACACGTCCACCTCGTCGGAGCCGAAGGCGACCAGCGCCGAGTCCGGGTCGCCCAGCACCCGCAGGCCCGGGATCTTGGCGATCCCCTCGCGGAGCGCGCGGGCCGCCGCCAGGGTGTTGCGGCCCAGCTCCAGGTAGCCCTCCCGGCCCAGGGCCTGGAAGGTGGCCCACGCCCCGCCCAGCGGGCCCGCGGACTTCGAGCTCTGCACGGTCGCGTTGATCACCGTGTAGCCGGGCCACGACGCCGAGGCGAAGTAGGCCCTGCGCCGCATCGCCGGGTCGGCGAAGAGCACGACCGAGGCGCCCTTGGGGGCGTAGCCGAACTTGTGCAGGTCGCACGAGAGCGAGGTCACCCCGGGGACCGAAAGGTCGAAGGGCGGCACGTCCGCCCCGGCCTCGCGCAGCCACGGCAGCAGCCACCCGCCCACGCAGGCGTCCACGTGGCACGGCACGCCGCGCGCGGCGGCGAGGGCGGCGATCTCGGCGACCGGGTCGATCACGCCCTGCGGGTAGGACGGCGCCGAGGCCACCACCAGCACGGTGTCGCCGGTGACGGCGGCCTCGACGCCCTCGGCCGAGGCCCGGTACGTCACCGGGTCCACCGCGACGGCGTCCACCACGACCCCGAGGTAGTGCGCGGCCTTGTGGAAGGCCGGGTGCGCGGTCACCGGGACCGCCATCCTGGGACGCCCCGCGGTCGGACGGGCGTCGCGCGCCGCCTTCACCGCCAGCATGATCGACTCGGTCCCACCGCTGGTGAAGATGCCCGAACCCCCGCCGAGCAGGTCGGCGACCGCGCCGACCACCTGCTTCTCCATCTCCACGACGCTGGGGAACGCCGTCGGGTCCAGGGTGTTGACCTCAAGCATCTCGAAGTAGGCGCCGGCGGCGGCCTCGTGCACCTCGGGGCGGCCGGTGTCGTAGACGTACGCGGTCACCTTGCCGCCGCGGACCGGCAGGTCGTCCTGTCGCAGGCGGGCGATCTCGGCGAGCAGCTCGGAGGTGCTGCGGCCCTTGTCGGGCAGGCTCATCGGTCTCCTCGGGGGTACGGCCCGCACAGGCCGGTGGGACGCGCGGCCCGCAGGGGACCGCCGGGGGACTGCCAGGATCACACGGATCGCACCGGCCGTGAGCGGGGGAACGCCGCGGATTCCCGGGAAAGGTGAAAAATTCTCTTATATGCGGGAGGGGGTGAGCGTCAGGGCGGCGAGCCGGGCAGCAGGGCGACCCGGTGCACCATCCGGTGCAGGTAGCCGCGGAACCGCTCCAGCACGACGGGGTCGTCGACGCCCTGCCGGTCGCCCGCCCGGTCCAGCACCCCGCTCTGGCAGAAACCGTGCACGCACCAGACCACCGACCAGAAGGTGTACTTCATGTCCGTGGGCGTCCCGACGTGCCCGGCGTCGACCGCGGGGGTGAGCACGTTGGAGATGAACGTGATCTGCGGCCGGATGTAGCGGCGCTCCAGCTCGGTGACGTCGCTGGCGTCCGAGAGCCACCGGTGCATCCACAGGGAGGGGAACTCCGGGTGGGCCAGGCAGAAGTCCAGGTACTGGTCGACGATCCGGTGCACGGTCACCGCGGTCTGCTCGGGGGTCTCGACGGAGGCGCCCTCCAGGGCCTTCTCCAGGAACCCCCGCTCGGCCCGGTACTCCCGCTCCATGATCTCCAGGTAGAGCTCCCGCTTGCCGCCGAACTCCTCGCCCAGCGCCTCGGGGTTCAGCCCGGCGGCCTCGGCGATCTGGGCCGCGGACGTGCTGTCGTACCCCAGTGCGGCGAACAGCCTGGTCGCCACCTGCAGGATCAGCTCTCGGCGGCCACCGTCACCGGACGTCATGCATGCGACGCTAGATCCCCTGCGGGTACCGGCCAAGCAGGTCATCGACAAGCCTCGGTCAAGATAGGGGAAGCCGTACGACCGCCCGCAGGCCCGGCGCGGCGTCCTCCAGATGGACCGCGCCGCCGTGCGCGTGCACGGTCTCGCGCACGATCGCCAGGCCCAGCCCGGCCCCGCCCTCGTCGCGGCTGCGTGCGCTGTCCAGCCGGGTGAAGCGGTCGAAGACCCGCTCCCGGTCGGGCTCGGGGATGCCCGGCCCGTCGTCGGTGACGGTCAGCACCGCGTCGGCACCCTCGGCCCGCAGCTCGACCCGCACCGGGGCGCAGGTGTGCCGCAGCGCGTTGTCGACCAGGTTGACCAGCACCCGTCCCAGGTCCAGCGCGTCCCCGGCGACCGTGACCGGCCCGTCGGGAACCCTCACCGTGACGCCCCCGCCGTAGCGTTCTACGGCCTGGGGGACCAGCCGGTCCAGCTCCACCGGCTCCCTGCGCGCCGTCGTGCCGCCCCGCTCGTCCAGCCGCGCCAGCGCGAGCAGGTCCTCGGCCAGCCGGGACAGGCGCATGGTGTCCTCCAGCACACCCTCGGCCGTCTCCCGCCAGTCCTGCCCCCCGGGGTGGCCCAGCGCCACCTCCAGCTGCAGCCGGATGCTCGCCAGCGGGCTGCGCAGCTCGTGCGCGGCGTCCGAGACCAGGGCCCGCTGCCGGGAGTCGGCCTTCTCCAGCCGGGCCAGCATCGCGTTGAGCGTGGTGGCCAGGCTGTGCACCTCGTCGCGCGCCTCGGGCACCGGCAGGCGGCGCGACCGGGCGGTGTCGGTGATCTCCTCCGCGCCCCGGCGCAGCGCCGCGATCGGCCGCAGCGTCCTGCCGATGATCATCCAGCTGGCCCCGGCGAGCAGCACCAGCAGCAGCGGGGTGCCGATCAGCAGCACGTGCCCGGCGGTGGCCAGGCTGGTCTGCACCTCGCTGAAGGGCCGGGCCGCGATCACCGTCCGGCCGTGGTCGGCGCTGAGCACCCGGACCCGCAGCAGGTGCGGCACGCCGTACGGCTTGCCGTCCAGGAAGCGCGCCCGGCCCGCGCCGATCGCCGCGGCCCGCGCCGGCCCGTCCAGCAGGGGGACCAGCCGGTCGGTGCCGGGGGTGGCGTGGGTGATCCGCCCGGTGGCGTCGAGCACCTGCAGGAGCGTGCCGTCCGGCGAGGTCATCTGGTCGGGCAGCCGCCCGGCGTCGGCCAGCGAGACCGTGTCCCGGGCCCGCTGGTAGATCGACTCGTCGATGGTGGTGATCAGCGCGTTGCCGAGCACGCCGATCATCACGTACGCCGAGACCGCCAGAGCGACCGCGAGCACGGCCGAGGCGGCGGCCGTCAGCCGGAAGCGCAGGCTCCTGCGCCGCCACAGCCCGGCCGCGCGGCCCCCCTGCTGCGCGCCCGTGCCACCGGGCCCGGCCACCCGGCCCGGCGCCCCGGCCCGGCCGGCCCGTCCCGTGTCCTGCCCCGTCCCCCGCCCCGCGTCCTGTCCGGCACCCGGCCCCGTTCCCGGTCCCGTTCCGGGCCCTGTTCCCGGTCCTGTCACCGCGCTCATCCGCCGTCGCCGGCCAGCCGGTACCCGGCTCCCCGCACCGTCTGCAGCGCGTTCCTGGAGAACGGCACGTCGATCTTGCGCCGCAGGTAGCCGACGTAGACCTCGACCACGTTGGGATCGGTGTCGAAGGTGTCCCAGACGTGCTCCAGGATCTCCGTCTTGGACACCACCTCGTCGTGGTGGCGGATCAGGAACTCCAGCAGCGCGAACTCCCGGGGCGTCAGCTCCACCGGGGTCTCCCCCCGGGTGACGCGCCGCCGTGCCGGGTCCAGCGCCAGGTCCCCGGCCCGCAGCACGGCCGGGCGCCGGTTCGCTCCGCGCCGCAGCAGCGCCCTCAGCCTGGCCACCAGCACCACGTAGGAGAACGGCTTGGTCAGGTAGTCGTCGGCCCCCAGGTCCAGGCCGTCGGCCATGTCGTACTCGCCGTCCTTGGCCGAGAGCATCAGCACCGGCACCCAGTTCTCCTCCGCCCGCAGCTGCTTGCAGACGTTGTAGCCGGAGATCTTCGGCAGCATGATGTCCAGCACGACCACGTCGTACTCGCCGTGCCTGGCCTGGTGCAGCCCGTCCTCGCCGTCGTGCGCGAGGTCGACCGCGAACCCCTCGGCCTGCAGCCCGCGCTGCAGGGCCGCCGCCATCCGCCGTTCGTCCTCCACGACGAGAATGCGCATCCCTCTCCCTCCGTCACCCGGACGTCCGTCACCGGGACGTCACCCCGCCATCATGCGGCCGTCACCCGGAACGGCCCATCCTCGGCCATCCGCGCTGAGAGGCGGCTGAGAATCCTGTGAGCCCTCTCAGTCTGTCTCAGCGTCAGCACAGCGACGTTCACGCAAGCTGCTACCGATGGGGATCGACGGCATACCGTGGAGGAATGAGATGTCCGAGCAAGGAAGACGGGGCCGCGCGATGAGATGGGGCGTGCCGGTCGTCGCGATCGCGGCGGTGGCCGGGGCCATCGGGGCGGGCCCGGTCATCGCCGCCGTCCAGGGGGATCCCGTGTTGCCCGAGCGCACCGCCGAGCAGCTGCTCGCGAGCGCCGTGCAGGCCGGTACGGCCGAGCCGAAGCCCATGTCGGGCACGGTCATGCAGACCGCCTCGCTCGGGCTGCCGGGACTTCCCGACGTGACGGGCATGAGCGGCACCTCGCCCGCCGCGCTGCTCGCGGGCTCGCACGAGCTGAAGGTCTGGTACGGCGGCGCCGACAAGGTCCGCCTCGCCATGCCGGGCCGGATGAGCGAGACCGACCTGATCGTCAACGGCGACCAGGTCTGGCTCTGGCAGAGCGACGTGAACAAGGCCACCCGCGTCACGGCCGACGGCGCCGAGAAGGCCGGTGAGCACGGGCCCTCCCGGCGGGCCCAGGAGGCGCTGCCGGCGACCACGCCCCAGCAGCTCGCCCGGACGCTGCTGCAGCAGGTCGGCCGGGACACCGTGGTCGGCGTGAGCAGCACCGAGAAGGTGGCCGACCGCGCCGCCTACCAGCTCGCGTTCGCGCCCAAGGACCCCTCCTCCCTGATCAGGGAGGTCAAACTGGCCCTGGACGGGGAGACGATGGTCCCGCTGCGGGTCCAGGTGTACGCCAAGAGCGCGGCCGAGCCCGCCTTCGAGGTGGGGTTCACCTCCGTCACGTTCTCGCCGCCGGCCGCCGAGAACTTCACCTTCACCCCGCCCGCCGGGGCCAAGGTCGACGAGACCTCCCTCGGCGAGCTCACCGAGAAGGGCAGGGCCGGCAGGGACGGGTTCGAGGACCACGAGAGGCTCGGCAAGAAGGTCAAGGTCGTCGGCGGCGGCTGGACCACGGTCGCGGTGCTGCCCGTGCCCGAGGACCTCAGGGCCGTGGTGAAGCCGGGACAGGACGCCCCGGCCAAGGACGCCGGCGGGCAGGACGTCCTGGGGCACGACGCCCCCGGGCAGGACGCGACCGCGATCGCCGACGCCCTGCGCAGGTCGGCCACGCCGATCAGCGGGCCGTGGGGCAGCGGCCAGGTCGTCCGGACCAAGCTGGCCTCCGCGCTGCTGACCGACGACGGCCGCCTGCTGGTCGGCGCCGTCACACCGGAGAAGCTCGCCGAGGCGGCCGGGCAGAAGTGAGTCCGGGCCGGGGGGGGGGGGGGGGGGGGGGGCCCCCCCCCGCAGGGGGGGGGGGGCAGGGTTGTTCTTTGGGTGTGTTTTTGGGGCCCCCCCACCACGGCGCGGAACCCGGTCCTCCGCCCTCTCCGTTTTTC
>NZ_JBVJIA010000011.1:100467-165334 GCF_055586505.1 Streptosporangium sp. NPDC050148
CCCCCTACCCCCCCCCCCCCCCCCCCCCTCCCACCACCCCCCCCCCCCCCACCCCACCCCCCCCCCCCCCCTCCCCCCCCCCCCCCCCCCCCCCCCCCCCCCCCCCCCCCCCCGGGACCGGGGGCCCGGCCTCGCCGGGACGACCGACGGGCACGACGAGCGATGGGGGAGAAGTGCCGATCACGCAGAACGCCGGGACCGGCCGGGCCCGGGACGACGACCCGGCGAGGCCGCGGCCGCGCACGGGGGCGCGGACGGGCCCGGGAAAGGGCGTTCGCACCGGCATCCGGACGGACACGGACACGGGAACGGGGGCGCCGTGACCGCCGTGACGGACGCGCAGGGCGCGAGGGCCACCGGGAACGCCGAGGACGCCAAGGACGCCGGGGGCCTCGGGGACGCCGTGCGGGGCCCGGACGACGGCGAGGGGTTCTCCATCGTCACCGCCGGGCTGACCAAGCGGTTCAGGAGCGGCCAGGTCGCGGTGGACTCCCTCGACCTCGCGGTGCCCACCGGATCGGTCTTCGGTTTCCTGGGTCCCAACGGCTCGGGCAAGACCACCACCATCCGCATGCTGCTCGGCCTGGTGACGCCGACGGCCGGAAGCTGGCGGCTGCTGGGCACGCCGATGCCCGGGGGGATGAACGGCGTGCTGCCCAGGGTGGGGGCGCTGGTCGAGGGGCCGGCCTTCTACCCCTACCTGTCGGGCGAGGCCAACCTGCGCCGCTACGACGCCGCCGACCCCTCGGCCGACCCGCGTACCGTCTCGGCCAGGATCGGGCTCGCGCTGGAGCGGGTGGGCCTGGCCTCCGCGGCCGGGAAGCGCTACCGGGCGTACTCGCTCGGCATGCGCCAGCGGCTGGCCATCGCCGCCGCGCTGCTCGGGCCGAGGGAGCTGCTCGTCCTCGACGAGCCGACCAACGGCCTGGACCCGCAGGGCACCCGGGAGGTACGGGCCCTGGTCAGGGAGATCGCCGCCGAGGGGACGACCGTGTTCGTCTCCTCCCACCTGCTGGCCGAGGTGGAGCAGGTCTGCTCCCACGCCGCGATCATGCGGGCGGGACGGCTGATCGTCCAGGGGACCATCACCGAGCTGCTGGGCGGGGAGACGATGCGGATCCGGGTGCGGACCCCCGACACCGTCCGGGCCGCGGCCGTGCTGGCCGGGCTCGGGCTGACGGAGGTCCACTCCGGGGACGAGGAGGTCGGCGCGGTGCTGGGGACCGCCGCGCCCGAACGGGTGTGCGCCGCCCTGGTCGCCGACGGCGTCGCCGTACGCGGCCTGGTCGTCCAGCGGCCGAGCCTGGAGGACGTGTTCGTGGGCCTGACCGGGGAGGGATTCGATGTCGACGGTTGACGCGGGCACGGGCGTCGTCAGGGCGGTGGGCGCCCCCCGGGCGTGGCTGCGGCTGCTCGGCTCCGAGCTCGGCCTGATCTTCCGGCGGCCGAGGAACCTCGCCATGCTCGCGGTGCTCGCCGTGATCCCGGTGCTGTTCGGGGTGGCGCTGCGGACGTTCGGCGGCCCCGGGGAGGGCGAGGGGCCGGGGATCTTCGGGCAGGTCACCGGGAACGGGATGTTCCTCGCCTTCGCCTCGCTCTTCCTGCTGGTGCAGCTGCTCCTGCCGGTCGTCGTCGCGATCGTCGCCGGCGACGCGATCGCCGGGGAGGCGGGCATCGGCACGCTGCGCTACCTGCTCACCGCGCCCGCGGGCCGGAGCAGGCTGCTGGCCGTCAAGTACACCGGCGTGGCCGTCTTCTGCCTGGCCGCGGTCGGCGTGGTGGCGCTGGCCGCCCTGCTCAGCGGCCTGGTGCTGTTCCCGGTGGGGCCGGTCACGCTGCTGTCGGGAGGGACGATCCCCTTCCTGGACGGCCTGCTGCGGATCGGCGTCGTCGTGCTGTACGTCGCCGCGGGCATGGCGGCCCTGGCCGCCGTGGCGCTGGCCCTGTCGACCCTGACCGAGGTCTCCATCGGGGCCATCGCCGGGACCGTGGTCATCGTCATCGTGGCCCAGGTGCTGGGGAGCCTCCCGCAGCTCGCCGTGATCCGGCCGTACCTGCTCACCGACTGGTGGGACGGCTTCGACGCGGTGCTGCGCGACCCGGTGGCCACCGGCGACCTCGGGCGGGGACTGCTGGTCTTCGCCGTCTACGCCGTCGTGTTCGGCTCCGTCGCCTGGGCCCGCTTCACCGGCAAGGACGTCACCGCCTGATCCCCGGCCCCGCGCGGCGTCCCGGGTGGACCGCGGTACCCCGGCCGACGCGCCGCCCGCCGGGGTGACGGTCGCGTCGCACCGGAACGCGGCCCGGGGGCCCTCCCGCGCGGACCGCGTCACGGGCGGGGGACGCGCAGCACCACCAGGTCGGTCGCGGGCACCTCGATCCGGCCGCCGGGAGCGTGCTCGGTGCCGGTGAGCAGGTCGGTGCCGCCCGCGCGCAGCCACGCCGGGGCGGCGGAGTGGTTGAGGGCGAACAGGAAGTCGGACTCGGGGCCGCGGCGCCGTACCACCTCCAGGCCGGGGGTGGCCTCGGCCACCGGGCCCGCACCGGCCTCGGCCAGGACGCGGGCGAGCAGCGCGGCGACGGCCCCCGGGTCGAGCCGGGTGGCGACGTACCAGGCCCGGCCCGCGCCGTGGGAGTTGACCGTGACCGCCGGGACGCCGGCGAGCGGGCCGTCGGCGTATCGGGCCACGGCCGTGGCGGTCGAGGTCTCCAGGAGCTCGGTCCACTCGGTGGCCGTCCACGCGGGCCCGGCGACCTCGGTGTGCACGGTGGCCGTGGCGCCGGGCAGCAGCGGGAAGAACTCCTCCACTCGCACGCCCAGCAGGTCGCGGAAGGCGCCGGGGTAGCCGCCGAGCCGGACGTGGTCGTTCTCGTCGACGATCCCGGAGAAGTACGTCGTGAGCAGGTGGCCGCCCGCCTCGACGTGGTCGGCCAGGCGGCGGTTGGTCTCGTCGGTGGTCAGGTGCAGGGTCGGGGCCAGCACCAGGCGGTAGCCGTCCAGGACGGTGCCGGGCGGGACCACGTCGACGGACACGCCCGCCCGCCACAGGGCCTCGTACCAGCCCAGGGCGAGCTCGCGGTAGCGGATCCGGTCGCTGGGGTGGGAGTCCAGCTCGGCCGCCCACCACGCCTCCCAGTCGAAGACCATGGCCACCTCGCTGACCACCCGGGAACCGGCGATCTCGGCGAGCGCGCCCAGGTCGCGGCCGAGCCCCACCACCTCGCGCCAGATCTTGGACCGGGTGCCGGCGTGCGGGACCATGCCCGAGTGGTACTTCTCCGCGCCCGCGCGGGAGGCCCGCCACTGGAAGAAGCAGGTGCCGTCCGCGCCGCGCGCCACGTGCGCCAGGCTGCCCAGCCGCATCGCCCCGGCCGGCCTGGCGACGTTCACCGGCTGCCAGTTCACCGCGCCGGTCGCGTGCTCCATCAGCAGCCACGGCGCGCCGCCCGCCACGCCCCGGGTCAGGTCGGCCGAGAAGGCGAGCTCGATCTCGGGCCGCGCCCTGGCCCCGTCGGGGTAGTGGTCGTTGGAGACCAGGTCCACCTCACCCGCCCACGAGGCGTAGTCCATGTTCCTGGTCTCACCCATGATCATGAAGTTGGTGGTCACCGGGACGTCCGGGGTGACGCGGCGCAGCACGTCGCGCTCGGCGCGGAGCTGGTCGCGCAGCGCGTCCGAGCAGAACCGGGCGAAGTCGAGCTGCTGGGTCGGGTTGACGTACGACGCGGCCAGCCGCGGGGGCAGGATCTCCTCCCAGTCGGAGTAGACCTGACTCCAGAAGTCGGTGCTCCAGGCGGCGTTGAGACCGTCCAGGGTCTTGTGCCGCTCACGCAGCCAGACCCGGAACGCCGCCGCGGAGACGTCGCAGTGGCAGCGGGCGTTGTGGCAGCCCAGCTCGTTGGAGACGTGCCACAGGGCCAGGGCGGGGTGGCCCCCGTAGCGGACGGCCATCTCCTCGGTCAGCCGCAGCGCGTGCTCGCGGTAGACCGGGGAGCTGGGACACCAGGCCTGGCGCCCGCCGTGGTGCAGGCGCCGGCCCTCGTGGTCCACCGGGAGGATCTCCGGGTGGGCGTGGGTCAGCCACGGCGGGGGAGAGGCGGTGGCGGTCGCCAGGTCGACGGCGACACCGCCCTCGTGGAGCAGGTCCAGGACCCGGTCCAGCCAGCCGAAGTCCCAGCGGTCCGGTGCCGGCTGGAGCCGGGCCCAGGAGAAGATCCCCACGCTGACCAGGTTGACCCCGGCCTCGCGCATCAGCCGGACGTCCTCGTGCCAGACCTCCTCGGGCCACTGCTCGGGGTTGTAGTCGGCGCCGTAGGCCAGGCCGGTGGGCCGGGGCCAGCGGATCCAGCGCTGCGGCATGTCCATCCTTCTGGTGATATTTCCGGTGATGAGCGGGGGCGGGAGCGGGGGTCAGGAGCCGGAGACCGTGAAGCCCTGCTGCCGGGCGTAGCCGGCGATCTGCTGCTGCCAGGCGGTCAGGGCCGCGCCCAGGTCGGTGCCGGAGGCGATCGCCTGGCCCACGGTGTCCTTGAAGACGCTGTTGGCGTAGACCTGGAACGGCAGGTACTGCCAGCCCTTGCCCACCTGGGCGGCTCCCTCGGCGAACACCCTGTTGGCCTGCTGGTCGCCCAGCACCGGGATCTTCGCGTCGAGGAACTCCGGGCTCTCCAGCAGTTCCCTGGTCGCGGGGAACAGGCCGGAGGCGGTGTTCAGCGACCTGATCGCCTCGGGGTCGGTGTTCAGCCAGCGGGCGAAGCCCACGGCCGCGAGCGGGTTCTTGCTCTGCGCGAGCACGGACACGCCCGAGCCGCCGTTCTCGGCGTTGGACGGTGCGGAGGCGTCCCAGGCGGGCATGGGCGCGGCGCGCCACTTGCCCTTGCTCTGCGGGATCGTGCTCTCGATGGCGCCGGGCGCCCAGGCCCCCGCCATCCACATCGCGTACTTGCCGCTCGCCATGTCCTTCCACCAGGAGTCGTTCCAGCCCGCCACCGGGTCGACGAGCTTGTCCCTGGTCAGCCTCGACCACATCTCGGCCCAGCGCCTGCCGCCCTCGTCCAGGAAGTCGATCCGGGTGGTGGTGGCGTTCTCGATGGCGAACGGCCGCCCGCCCGCCTGCCAGATCAGGCTGTCGACGCCGCCCGCGTCACCGGGGTCGAGGCTGGTGATGAAGTTCCCGGGGTCGTCCTTCTTGATCTTCTCGGCGACCGTGACGAACTCGTCCCAGGTCTTGGGCGGCTCCAGCTTCAGCCGCTCGAAGACGTC
Source organism: Streptosporangium sp. NPDC050148 (assembly GCF_055586505.1). Taxonomy (NCBI): domain Bacteria; kingdom Bacillati; phylum Actinomycetota; class Actinomycetes; order Streptosporangiales; family Streptosporangiaceae; genus Streptosporangium; species Streptosporangium sp. NPDC050148. Next base: position 105,731 of record NZ_JBVJIA010000011.1, read on the forward strand.
CGTGCGGTAGAACATCGTCATCGGGCCGGTGTCCTGCGGGACCGCGTAGACGCCGCCGTTGACGTTGACCTGGTCCCACGCCGAGGGGCTGAACTTCTCCTTGAGCTCGGCCGCGCCGTAGGCGTTGAGGTCGACCACGGCCTTGGAGAGCGCGAACTGCGGCAGCGCGAAGTACTCCAGCTGCGCCACGTCCGGCGCCCCGCTGCCGGCCTTCACCGCGGACTGGAGCTTGGTGTAGTGGGCGGCGGACTGCCCGGCGTTGACCAGGTTGATCTTGACCTTGGGGTACTTCTGCTGGAACAGCGCCACCGTCTTGTCGATGTTGGGCACCCACGACCAGAACGTCAGCGTGGTGTCGGTCTGCAGGGCCTTGTCGATGTCGGCGGCCCCGGCGCTCGCCCCGGCGGCCGGCGCGCCGGAGGGGGGAACGGGCGAGCCGCCGCAGGCGGCCAGCGTGAGCAGGGAGAGGCAGAGCGCGGCGGCCGAGGCCGCCCGCGTGGCAGGACGCATGGTGAGAAACCTCCGGGGACGGTGGTGGGGGGTGCTACTTGACGGCACCGGCCGACAGGCCGGACTGCCAGTAACGCTGGAGGAGGAGGAAGGAGACGACGAGCGGGACGATCGCGACGAGCGACCCGGTGAGCACCAGGTTGTAGACGGCCTGGCCGCCCGCGGCGCTGCCCGCCTGGCTGTTCCACTGGTTCAGCCCGACGGTCAGCGGATACCAGGCCGGGTCGCTCAGCACGATCAGCGGCAGGAAGTAGTTGTTCCAGGTGGCGACGAGGGTGAACAGCAGCACGGTCACCAGGCCCGGCCGCAGCAGGCGCAGCGAGATGGCCAGGAAGATGCGCAGCTCCCCGGCCCCGTCCAGGCGGGCCGCCTCCATCATCGAGGTCGGCACCGCGTCGGCGGCGTAGACGCGCATCAGGTAGAGACCGAACGGGCTGGCCAGCGCCGGGATCAGCACCGCCCACGGCGTGTTCACCAGGCCGAGCCGGGTGAACAGCAGGAACGTCGGCACGGCGAGCGCGGTGGTGGGCACCGTGATCGCGCCCAGCACGACCGCGAACAGCACCCGCGAGCCGGGGAAGTCGTACTTGGCCAGGGCGTAGCCGCCCAGGGCCGCGATCACGGTGGCGCCGCCCGCCCCGGCGACCGCGTAGAGCACGGTGTTGAGGAACCAGCGGCCGTAGACGCCGTCCTGGTAGGTGAAGACCTGGCGGACGTTGTCGAGGAGGGCGAAGTCGTCGGCGAACCACAGGCCGAAGCTGTCGAACAGCCCGGCGTTGGTCTTGGTCGCGCTGAAGAACAGCCAGACCAGCGGGAGCAGGCAGTACAGCAGCATGGCCAGCATCGGGACCGTGAGCACGGCGCGCTTCACGACAGGCGCTCCCTTCGGGCGGTGACCAGCTGCACGGCGTAGGCCACGACGATGGTCACGCCGCCGAGCACCACGGCGACCGCGGCGGAGTAGTTGTACTGCTGGCCGTTGAAGGCGAGGTTGTAGGCGTACATGTTGGGCGTGTAGTACGTGGTGATCTCCGCCGGGGCCAGCGTGGTCAGCACGTTGGGCTCGTTGAAGAGCTGGAAGCTGCCGATGATGGAGAAGATCGCGGCGAGCAGCAGGGCCGGGCGCAGCGCGGGCAGCTTGATGCTGACGGCCTTGCGGATCTCACCGGCGCCGTCGATCGCCGCCGCCTCGTACAGCTCGCCGGGGACCGCCCGCAGCGCGGCGTAGAGGATCAGCACGTTGTAGCCGGTCCACTCCCAGGTGACGATGTTGCCGATCGAGGCCAGGATCCACGAGCCGGACAGCGCCTGGCCGCCCAGCAGGCCGAACTCGTCGCCGTAGAGGTAGCCCCACATCAAGGCGGCGACCACGCTCGGGACCGCGTACGGCACGAAGACACCGAGACGGTAGGCGCCGGCGAAGCGGAGCCACCCGCTGTCCAGTACGAGCGCCACCAGCAGGGCGAGCGCGAGCATGACCGGGACCTGCACCGCCAGGAAGAGCCCCACCCGCAGCAGACCGGTGTGGAACAGCCGGTCCTGGAAGGCGGCGGCGTAGTTCGCCAGGCCGACGAAGACGTTGCCGCCGACCAGCCGGTCCTGGAAGAGGCTCAGGTAGAGCGCGTAGGCCAGGGGCGTCACGATCGCGAACAGGAAGACGACGCAGAACGGGGCGGCGAAGGCCCAGCCCACCCAGGGCCGCCGTGCCGAGCCGGTGCGCGGGCGCTTCCTGGACGGCGGGCTCCCCGGGCTCCCCGGGCTTCCAGGGGACCCCGGGGAGCCCGGGGGAGGCGGGGAGGCCACGGAGGCCGGGGATGTGGGGGGTCGTGCCACCCTCGCGCCGACGGGCGTGTCTGTCATATGACGTCTGCCCTCCTTGTCCATGTTAGCGCTGCCATGGCCGCACGGCATGAGCATCACAGCGCGCCCTCGACGACGTCAATAGATTGCCGACGTGAGCAGGAAACATTTCCGTAACGCGCGCCCTCCGCCTCTGAACTGCGGGGCGCTAGGGTGTTAGCGCTGCCACGAGGGGACCGGGAACCGCGGCGACGTGGCACCATTTCTGCGGGGAGAGGGGAGATCGGGTGACGGCGGTCGACGACGGATCACGGGCCGGCAGGGGACGCGGCCACGGCGCTCCGTCCATGGCGGACGTGGCCCGGCTGGCCGGCGTGTCGCCCCAGACGGTCTCCCGGGTGGCCAACAACCGCACCAACGTCGAGGACGCCACCCGGGAACGGGTGCTGAGCGCGATGCGGGCGCTGGGGTACCAGCCCAACAGCGCGGCCCGCGCGCTGGCCACCGGCAGGTTCGGCACCATCGGGGTGATCAGCTTCACGCTCAGCCGGTACGGGAACGTGCGCACCCTGGACGGCATCGCCACCGCGGCCCGCGCGGCCGGCTTCTCCATCAACCTCGTCGGCATCACCGCCCCGACCCACCAGGAGTTCCGGGACGCCTTCACCAGGCTCAGCACCCAGGCGGTCGACGGAGTGGTGATCATCGAGTCCGAGGTGCTCGACATGCGGACGCTGCGCCTGCCGCCCGGCGTTCCCGTCGTGCTCTCCGACGGCTACGGCGGCCACAGCTATCCCGTGGTCGACTCCGACCAGGCGGCCGGCGCGCGCCTGGCCACCGAGCACCTGCTCGACCTCGGCCATCCGACCGTCTGGCACGTGGCCGGGCCGCAGGACTCCAACTCCGCCCGGCACCGCCACGCCTCCTGGCGGCGGACCCTGGAGCGGGCCGGGCGGGAGGTCCCCCGGGTGCTCTTCGGCGACTGGACCGCGGGGTCGGGCCACCTGATCGGCGCCTACCTGGCCGGACGCCCCGAGGTGAGCGCCGTCTTCGCCGCCAACGACCAGATGGCCCTGGGCGTGATCCGCGCGCTGCACGAGGCGGGCCGCGCGGTCCCCGGCGACGTCAGCGTGGTCGGCTTCGACGACATGCCGGAGTCGGCCTACTTCTGGCCCGGCCTCACCTCGATCCGCCAGGACTTCGACCGCAACGGCCAGCTCTGCGTCGACATCCTGCTGGAGCAGATCCGCACCCGGACCGAGGCCCCGGGCGAGACCCACCTGGTGCCGGTGGAGCTGGTCGTGCGCGGCAGCTCGGGCCCCTGGCACGGCCGTCCCGCCCGAGAGGAACGCGCAGTGAGTCCCAGTGAGTCCCAGTGAGTCCCAGTGAGTTTTCGTGAGCCCGCGTGAGCGGGGGACCGGGAGGGCCAGGTGGGTCAGGAGGTCTTCGCCGGGTCGACCTTGAAGATCTCGGCGACGTCGTCCAGCAGGGCGTGCGCGCCCTGCATGCCGACGGCGCTCATCCAGACGGTGTCGTCGACGTCGTGCCGGGTCCCCTTGAGCTTGCCCCAGAGCGGGTTGGACTCGAACTTCTCCTTGACCGCCCCGACCGCCGGGTCGGGATAGGCCGCGACGAAGATGTGGTCGGCGTCGAGCTGGGAGATGTTCTCCTGGCTGATCGGCACGATGATGGTGTCGGTGACGGTCGGCTGGTCCTCCGGGCGCGGGAAGCCGACGTCCTTCAGCACCAGGCCCGAGTAGGAGTTCTCCACGTACAGGCGGACGGTCGGCTCACCCGCGAAGCGGACCACGGAGACGGTGGGCAGCTCGCCGTCCCTGGCCTTGATCGACTCACCGATGGCGGCGGCGCGGTCCCCGTACTCCTTGATCTTCCGCGTGGCGAGCTCCTCCTTGCCCAGGGCCCGGCCCATGAGCGTGAGGTTGTCCTTCCAGAGGGCGCCGGTGGTCTCGCTGAACACGGTCGGCGCGATCTGCGAAAGCTTCTCGTACAGCGCCTCGTGACGGACCTTGGCCGAGACGATCAGGTCGGGCTTGAGCGCGACGATCCGCTCCAGGCTGGGCTGTTCCAGGGTGCCGACCGACGTGGCCTCCTTGGCGTGGCCGAGGACCGGCGTCAGGTACTCGGGGAGCTTCTCCTCGATCGACCGGTAGGTGGTGTAGCCGACCACGTCGGTCTCCAGGGTCAGCACCGCGTCGACGAAGCTCTGGTCGAGGGCGACGACCCGCCTGGGCCGCGCCGGGATCTCGGCCTTGCCCATGGCGTGCTCGACCGTACGGGGGAAGGCCGTCGTGGAACTCGCCGCCGGGGCGGGGGAGCCGGAGGAGCCGGGGGTGCCCGCCGCGGTGCCGGAGGTGCTCGAACCGCAGGCGGCGAGACCGGCGGACAGCACCGCTCCCGCCACTCCGACGGCCAGGACGCGCAGTGCTCTCATCTGGTCGGTCTCCTCGTAAAGATTAGGTAAGCCTTATTTAGCTTAGCTTTACCTAAGGTGGCATACTCGTCCGGGTCCGGCAACAAAAGGGGAGCTCAGGTGATCGCGACGACGGCGGCTCCCGGCCGCGCGCCGGTTCCGGCCGGCCGGAACGTCCGTCGCCGACGGCTCCTCGTGCTCGGCGGGCTGTCGGCCGCGCTGGCGGTGGCGGCCGTGCTGAGCGTCGCCGTCGGCGCCAGACCGGTTCCCCCGGCCGACGTCTGGCACGCGCTCACCGCCCCCATCGGCACCGAGAACGACATCGTCGTCCGGTCCCTGCGCCTGCCCAGGACCGCCATCGGCGTCATGGCCGGTGTCGCCCTCGGCGTCGCGGGCGCCCTCATGCAGGGCCACACCCGCAACCTGCTGGCCGATCCCGGCCTGCTCGGCGTCACCCAGGGCGCGGCGTTCGCCATGGTCCTCGCCATCCTGGCCCTGGGCGTCACCGGCCCGTACGGCTACATCTGGTTCGGCCTCGCCGGAGCCCTGCTGGCCAGCGCGGGCGTGTTCGCCCTCGGCATGGCCGGCGGCCGGGGCGGTCCCACACCGGTGACCCTCGCCCTGGCCGGCACCGCCGTCAGCGCCTTCCTGTACGCGCTCACCTCGGCCCTGGTGCTCCTGGACGAGCAGACCATGGACATCTTCCGCTTCTGGCAGGCGGGCTCCATCGCCGCCAAGGGGCCGGACGTGGCCTGGCAGGTGCTCCCCTTCATCGTCGCCGGTCTCGTCGTGGCGCTGGTCAACGCGCCCGGCCTGAACGCGCTCTCGCTGGGCGAGGACGTGGCCCGCTCGCTCGGCCGGAACGTCACGCTGACCCGCGCCGTGGGCATCACCGCGATCACCCTGCTCACCGGGGCCTCGGTGGCGGTCTGCGGGTCACTGGCCTTCATCGGCCTGATCGTCCCGCACCTGGCCCGGCCGCTCTCCGGGCCCGACCACCGCTGGCTGCTGCCGTACTCCGGCCTCGCCGGGGCCACGATCCTGCTCCTGGCCGACGTGATCGGCCGCGTGGTCGCCCACCCCGGCGAGCTGGAGGTCGGCGTGGTCCTCGCGCTCGCCGGCGCCCCGTTCTTCATCGTCCTGGTACGGCGCAGGAAGCCGGTGCGGCTGTGATCCGCACCGTGTCCCCGGGGACACCCCGGAAGGCGGGGACCCCGCCGGGCGGCCGGGCACTGCGCGCCGGTCCCGTCTCCTGGGTCCTGCGGCCGCGTTCCGTCACCGCGACGCTGGCCCTGCTGGCGCTCACGCTGCTGTTCATGGCGCTCGGCATGCGCCTCGGCGACATCCCGATGGGCGTCCTGGACGTCCTCGCCGCGATCACCGGTGACGGTCCCGATCACTTCGTCGTCATGGAGCTCCGGCTTCCCCGCGCGCTGACCGGCGCCCTCGTCGGCGCGGCGTTCGCCCTGGCCGGGGCGATCACCCAGGCCGTCGCCCGCAACCCGCTGGCCAGCCCCGACATCCTGGGCGTCACCGGAGGCGCCAGCGTCACCGTGGTGGCGGTCATCGTGGCGGCCGGGAACACCTGGGGCGGCACGAGCGGCGTCCTCGCCGGGGTGGGCGTCCCGGTCACGGCGCTGGCGGGCGGCCTCGCCGGCGCGCTGACCGTCTACCTGCTGGCCTGGCGCCGGGGCCTGGACGGCTACCGGCTCGTCCTGATCGGCATCGGCGTCTCGGCGGTCTGCGTCAACCTCAAGTACTGGCTGCTGACCGTCGGCGACGTCAACGACACCGGCCGGGCCATGGTCTGGATCAGCGGCTCGCTGCACGGCCGGGGCTGGGAACACGTGCTGCCGGTCGCGCTCGCCCTCGCCGTGCTCGTCCCGCCGACGCTGATCGGCACCCGCTCGCTCGGCGCGCTGCGCTTCGGCGACGACACCGTGACCGGCCTGGGCGTCCGGATGAACCTGGCCAGGAGCCTGATGATCCTCGCCGCCGTGCTGCTGGCCGCCACGGCGACGGCCTCGGCCGGGCCGATCTCGTTCGTCGCCCTGGCCGCCCCGCAGATCGCGCTCCGCCTGGCCGGGGTGGCACAGCCCCCGCTGGTCGTGTCGGCCCTGACCGGCGCGGTCCTCACCAGCGGCGCCGACCTGGTCTCCCGCACCGCCTTCAGCCCCGTCGAGCTGCCGGTGGGCGTGGTCACCGCCGTCCTCGGCGCCCCCTACCTGATCTATCTCCTCGTCCGTGTGCGCAGAAGGGGCCGTACGTGAGACTGCGAGCCGTCGACGTCAGGCTGGGGTACGGCGACCGCGTGGTCGTCGACGGCCTCGACCTCGGGATCGAGGACGGGACGGTGACCGCGGTCATCGGGCCCAACGGGTGCGGCAAGTCCACCCTGCTGCGTGCCCTGGGCCGGCTGCTGCGGCCCTCGGGCGGCGAGGTGCTGCTGGACGGCAAGCGCATCGACCGGATGCCCGGCAGGGAGGTCGCCAGGATCCTGGGCGTGCTGCCGCAGGCGCCGTCGGCACCCGAGGGGCTGACCGTCGCCGACCTCGTGGCCAGGGGGCGCCATCCCCACCAGACCTGGTACCGGCAGTGGTCGTCCGACGACGAGTCCGCGATCGGCGAGGCCCTCGCCATGACCGGCCTGCTGGAGCTGGGCGACCGCCCGCTGGACGAGCTGTCCGGCGGGCAGCGCCAGCGGGCCTGGATCTCCATGGCCCTCGCGCAGGGCACCGACCTGCTGCTGCTCGACGAGCCGACGACCTTCCTGGACCTGGCCCACCAGATCGAGGTGCTGGAACTGGTGCGCAGGCTCCACCGCGAGCTGGGCCGCACCGTGGTGATGGTCCTGCACGACCTCAACCTCGCCGCCCGCCACGCCGACCGCCTGGTGGCCATGCGCGACGGCGGGATCGTCGCCGCGGGCACCCCGGCCGAGGTCCTCACCGAGAACCTGCTGGCCGAGGTGTTCGAGCTGGAGGCCAGGGTCATCGAGGACCCGGTGACCGGCACCCCGCTGGTGATCCCCGTCGCCACCCTCTCCCCGGGCCGGGCCCGCCGGGAGGGGTAGGACGCGTCCGTCCGGCGGGGGTCAGGCCGTACGGCCCCGGCGCAGGGCGAGCGCGCCGAGCACGAGCCCGGCGAGCCCGAGCACCAGCCCGGCCCCGCCGAGCAGGCGGGCGGTGCCGTCCGAGGCCCCGGAGACCACGGCGGTGGCCGTCGGCCGGGTGGCCCCGGCGGCCGAGGGCGTCGCCGGGGACGTCGACGCGGGGGCCGCCGAGGCGGACGTCCCGGTACCGGCGCCCTCGGCGGCGGCGGGGGTGAGGGTGAGCACCGGAGCCGGGTGCTCGGGCTCGGAGCCGTCCGCCTTGGGCTCGTCGTCCCAGCGGACGACCTCGCCGCCGCTGTAGGTCTGCACGGCCGGGAAGATCAGCCGGTCGACGTCGGTGGGCAGCGCGCCCATCGAGACCTCGAACTCCTGGAACTGGCCGGGCTCGATCTTCCCTCCCGACCAGGTGACCTTGGTGACCGCCTCGGTGACCTCGCCGTACTCGGTGGTGACCGGCTTGGGCAGCTTGCCCTCGACCACCTTGACGTCCCAGCCGGGGACCGGCTTGACCGAGACGAACGCCAGCGGGTGGTCGACGGGGAAGGTCACCTCCAGCCTGGTCGTCGAGGCGTCGTCGCGCTCGTTCGGGACCCGGAAGGCGACCTTGGTGAAACCGCCCTGCTGGGCGCTGGAGGGGTTGATCGTGACGTGCGCCAGGGCGGGCAGGGCGAGCCCCAGGGTCAGGGCGGTGACCCCCGCGGTGAGGGCGGCCAGGCGGCGGCAGGCACGGGAAAACGACATGGTGCATCTCCACTTCGACGGCTCAAAAAACCGGACACAGCCGGTGATGAAAGGAAATTTCCGGATCGGATCAGCCGACGGGCAGTGGAGGACCACGCCGGCTGACGGAGTGCCGCAGGACGGTGCGCCCGGGACGGGGAACGGCCCGGGGGGTCACCCGGTGCGGCGGGATCCCGGCCTCCGCCGCGGGACGGAGCAGCAGGGACGCCGCGAGCCGGAACAGCGCGCCGAGGCGCCGGTGCGCCGAGCGGAGCAGCGCCCACAGCACGGTCTCGCCGCGGGCCAGCCACCACCCGGTGATCAGTGTCGCGGTGAGGTGCGCGACGAGCATGCCCAGGCCCTCGCCCAGCCCCCTGCCGTGCGGGTGCCAGGACGGCACCCCCGTGACGTCGCCCAGGGCGAACAGCTCGTGCAGCGAGAGCTGCAGCGCCGACAGGCCGACGCTGATCGTCGACGCGGACCGCTCGCGCCCGGCGAGCAGCACGGCCGCGGCCATGACCGCCGACCCTCCCGCGGCCATCGCCCAGGGGGCCGGTCCCGGCCCTCCCGCGGCCACGTGGCCGAGGACGGCGAGCGTCACGCAGACGGCCGAGAAGGCGGCCGCCCGCACGAGCCGTAACGGTAGCCGTGCGCGCATGGTGACCCATATGTTCTCACGCCCGGACGCCCCTGCCACCGGCCGGTTTTTACGGATATCGTGGCGGCGACCGCGACTCGTCCTGTGGACCGGGGTGGTAGGCATGCGGCACGTCCTTGGACTCCTCACCGGGCTGGTCGTGACCGCGGTGCTGCTCCTGGGAGCCGGCTGGGCGACCCGCAAGGCGGGCGCGACCCTCTTCCTCCCGGACGCCGATCCGTCCGTGGCCTGGCCGGAGAGCGGGCCGTCGACCTGGGTCGCCCTGGCGGCGATGGCCGGGATCGGGCTGGTGGTCGGCCTGGTGGTCGCCGGTCGCGTCTCACCGCTGGCCACCTTCGTCCCCTCGATGGTCCTGCTCGCCTGGAGCATGGTCTACGCCCTGGACGCCAGGCGCGCACTGGCCCTCGCCCCCCACGACCCGGCCTCTCCCGAGGCGCTCCTGCAGGCCGGGCGCGGGATGGGCCTGCTGCTGACCACCGGGATCTACACCCTGCTCGGCGTCCTGCTCTTCCTGCCGGCGCTGATGCCCTCCCGCTGGACGTCCCGTCCCCGGGACGAGGAGAAGTACGCCGATCCCGACGACCGGGTGTACTGACCACGGTCGAGGTCCCGCCCTGTCGTCCCCCCGCCGCTCGCCGATCCGTCCCCTCACCCGGACCCCCGCCCCCGGACGACCGGTCACCGGTCCACCGGTCACCGGTCGTCCGGGGCGCTCACCCGCCTTCCGCGGAGGACGGCGGGGCGGAGCCTGCGTAGAGCCGGGCGACCACGTCCTCGATGGACCCCTCCTCGGGGGCGGTGGCGCGCAGGGCGTCGAGGGTGCCGTCGAAGGCCAGCGTGCCGTGGTCGATCAGCATCACCCGGCGGCAGAGCTTCTCGATGTCGCCCAGGTCATGCGTGGTGAGCAGGACGGTGGTGCCGCGCTCGGCGTTGAGGCGGCGGAGGAAGTCGCGCAGGGCGACCTTGCTGACCACGTCCAGCCCGATCGTGGGTTCGTCGAGCACCAGCACGGCGGGGTCGTGCAGCAGTGCGGCGGTGATGTCGCCGCGCATCCGCTGTCCCAGGCTGAGCTGGCGGACCGGGGTGGACAGGAACTCGCCGAGCCCGAGCAACTCGGTCAGCTCGGCCAGCCTGCGTCGGAAATCCTGTTGATCTACTTTGTAAAGGTGACGGATCAGGTAAAAACTGTCTCGTAGCGGCAGGTCCCACCACAGGGTGGTCCGCTGACCGAACACCACCCCGATCCTGCGGGCCAGCGCGACCCGCCGGTGCGCCGGGTCGAGCCCCGCGACCCGGATGCTGCCGGCGGTGGGCGCCAGGATCCCGGTGAGCATCTTGATCGTCGTGGACTTGCCCGCGCCGTTGGGGCCGAGGTAGCCGACGAACTCCCCGGCTCCTACGGTGAACGACAGATCCCGTACGGCGTGCACGGTCTTTCTGTTCCTGCGGCGGCCCACGGTGAACGAGCGGCCGACCCGGTCGAGTTCGATCATGTGTCAACTTCCCGTCGAGCGGTAGCGGCGGATGCCCGCCCGCCAGGCGAGCGCGGCGACGGCGGCCAGCGCGACGGCCGCCAGGGGAGAGGCGAAGCGGAGCCAGTGGGGCAGGCCGAAGGGGTCGTCGCGGTCGAGCACGAACAGCGCGGGCTGCCAGTTCACGAACGCCAGCGGCACCACGAAGGTGACGCCCCTGACGAGCTCGGAGCCGTACACGCTCAGGGGATACTGGGTCAGCGTGCTTCCGCCGTAGGTGAAGGCGTTGGCCACCTCGGGGGCGTCGGTCAGCAGGAACTGCACCGCCCCGCCGAGGGTGAAGATCGCGGTGAAGATGACGGTCCCGCACACGACCATCACCGGGATCATCCAAGCCCTGTCCCAGGGCGGGGCGAGCGCGGACAGGGCCAGGCCCAGGACGACGGCGGCCTGGAGCGTCCTGCCGAAGCGGTGCACGCCGAAGCGGTCGACGGCCATCTGCACGAACGCGCTCGCCGGGCGGATCAGCATGGTGTCGAAACCGCCGGTCCTGATGTGCCGGCTGAGCCGGTCGACGTTGCCGAAGAGCATGTCGGCCAGGGCGAAGGACAGGCCCGCGGTGCCGTACAGGAACATCACCTCGGACAGGCCGAAGCCGCCCAGCGAGTCGGTGTGCTCGAAGATCACCCAGATCGCCACCACGTCGAGCGCGTTGACCACGAGCGAGCCGAGGATCATCATGACCAGCGGCCCCGGGTACTGTGCCGAGGCCCTCAGCCAGGTCCAGGCCAGCAGGAGATAGGTCCTCGTCATCGCGTGCTCCCGGCGGACGGCCGGACGCGATCGGCGGAGCGGTGAGCACCGGGGGTGCCGGGGGTGCCGGGGGTGCAGGGAAGGTCGGGAAGGTCGGGGGCGCCTGGGGTGCCGGGAGGGCCGGGGGTGTCGTGGTCAGCCACCCTGGATCACCACCTTCCTGCGGGCCGCGGCGGTGGCCAGGGCTCCCAGGGCCAGCAGGGCCACCGCCCAGGCGGCCTGGAATCCCAGCGCCTCGAGGACGTCCCGCTTGCCCAGGTAGAGGTCGGCGGGGACCTGCACCATGGCCGACCAGGGAAGGGCCGAGGCCAGAGTGCCGAGCCAGCCGGGGAAGAGGTTCAACGGCAGGATCATGCCGCTGAAGAAGAGCGTCAGCACCAGCGAGAGCGACTGCACGCCCCGGTCGTCGAGCACCCAGCAGGACGACAGCGCGATCAGGTAGCGCAGGGCGAAGCTGACGATCACCCCCAGCAGGAACCCGGCCGCGAAGGACAGCCAGGTCACCGGGTCGGCCGGGACGACGAACCCGAACAGCGCGGCGCCGACGAACGTGGGGGGCAGGCTGCGCAGCAGCAACAGGTAGGCGGCCCGGCCGAGGTCGTCGGCGAGGCTCCACAGCTGCAGGGACGCGGGACGGACCAGGTCGAGGGCGACGTCACCGTTGCGCACGCGTTCGGACAGCTCCAGGCCGCCCCCGAACACCTGCATGGGACCGATGAACGCCTGGCTGAGGAAGCAGAAGGTGACGGCGTCGAGGACGTCGTACCCGGCGAGGCCGGGCCGGGCCTCCCAGAGGGCGATGAGGACGTAGGCGCGGAGGATGCCGAAGACCGTGTTGGTGAAGGCTCCGGCGACGGCCGCGGCGCGGTAGGCGGAGTGGCGGCGGAAACCGTACCCGGCGATGCGCATGTAGAGCAGGAAGACTGCCTCCCGACGGGAATGAGGGCAACCCTCCTATCTTCCTGAGTGCCCGTACGGCGGGCAACGGATTTTCACGACCCGCGGGTCAGGGTGGTGCGCGGTACGCGACGGTCACCGTCCCGGCATACCTACTCGCCGGTAGAAAAGGGCGCGACGGGGAATATCTCCTCAAGGAGGTCCCATGCGCGACGAGATCGATGTGGACGTCAATCCGGCCTACCCCTTCAGCTGGCAGGCCGCGGCCCTCAACGCGGTGATGCGCGGCACCTTCAAGCCCATGTCCGGCCTGTTGCTCAGGACCGACCTGGGGTTCGTCGCGGCCTCCAGGATCGTCTCGCTGGCGGGCAGGGTCCCGCTCCGGCTGCCCACCGGCGTCCGGGTGACGCCCGCCGCGGCGGGCTCCTGCCCGGGGGAGTGGGTACGGGCCGGTGAGGACCTCGACGAGGACAGGGTCCTGCTCTACTTCCACGGCGGCGGCTACTTCTCCTGCTCCCCGGCGACCCACCGGCCGATCACCTGGCGGCTGTCGGCCGCGACCCGGCGTCCGGTACTGGCCGTCGACTACCGCCAGGGCCCGGTGCACCGGCCCGCCGAGGCGCTCCAGGACGCGACCGCCGCCTACCTGTGCCTGCTGGAGCACGGCCACCGGCCCCGCGACGTGGTCTTCGCCGGGGACTCCGCGGGCGGCCACCTCACCCTGGCCACGCTCCTGGCGCTCCGCGACCGCGGGCTGCCGCTGCCGGCCGCCGCCGTGTGCCTGTCGCCGTGGGCCGACCTCACCGGCGACCCCCGTACGGTCAACCGCCTGCTGGACCCGATGATCTCGGCCGGCCGGGTCGCCTGGCTCGCCCGCCGCTGGACCTCCGGCCTCGACCCCCGGGACCCCCTGCTCTCCCCGGTGCTCGGCGACTACACCGGCCTGCCCCCGCTGATGGTCGTCACCGGCTCCACCGAGGTCCTGCGCGACGAGGGCCGCCGGGTGGTCGAGCGGGCCCGCGCGGCCGGGGTGCCGGTCACGTACGAGGAGTGGCCGCGCATGCCGCACGTCTTCGCGATCCTGGCCGACGTCGTCCCCGAGGCCCGCGAGGTCTACCCGCACATCGCCCGGTTCGTCGTGGCCGCCCAGAACCTGTCGGCGGTCCGTGAGTCCTCCGTCCGAGAGCCCGTGCTTCGCGAGCCCGTGCTTCGAGAGCCCGTGCTTCGAGAGCCCGTGCTTTGCGAGCCCGTGCTTCGTGAGTCCTCCGTCCGTGAGGCTCCCGACCCGGCGTCCCCCGTCCGGCGCGACTCCGCCGCCTGAGGCCCTCCGCCCGGAGCCTTCACGGAAAGTCCTCGCCCGGGTCGAGGCCCTCCGCCCAGAGCCTTCACGGGGAACCCTCGCCCGGGTTCCCGTCCGGGCCCCGGTGCCCTCTTCCCGCCGGTCACGGCGTTCCGTCCCGTCCCAGGGACATCCTCCGCCCCGGGGGTGCCTTACCCGGAGGGATCATTCGCCTTACCTGTCATATCCCTTCCGGCCGGTCGGGAGCGAACGGCACCGTGATCCCGCCACAGTGTGCTTGCAGTGGCCCGCGCACGAGAGGCTCAACGAGGATGGCACGTGGGGGAACAGGTCCCGTGAACGGCATGCCGCCCGGTGTGCGGCCGCTGACCGTCGGGGACCCGGTCATCATCGGCCGCTACCTTCTGCTCGGCCGCCTGGGCGCGGGCGGCATGGGCGTCGTCTACCTGGCCGAACACCCGCAGGGCGGGGTGGTGGCGCTCAAGACGCCGCACCCGGTGCATCTCAACGATGCCACGCTCCGCGCCCGGTTCGCCGAGGAAGTGAGATTCTCCCGGCGGGTGGTGCCCTTCTGCACCGCGGCGGTGGTCGAGGACGGCACCGACCGTGACCGCCCCTACCTGGTCTCGGAGTACGTGCCCGGGCCCGCGCTCTCGCAGGTGGTCTCCACGCACGGCCCGCTCACCCCCGACCTGGCCTACGGCGTCGCCCTGGGGGTGGCGGGCGCGCTGGTGGCGGTGCACGAGGCCGGACTGGTCCACCGCGACCTGAAACCGGCCAACGTGCTGCTGTCGCACACCGGCCCCCGGGTGATCGACTTCGGTATCGCCAGGGACGTCGACGTCCTCGGCGCGCACACCCAGGCCGGGCAGGTCATGGGGAGCCCCGGCTGGGTCGCGCCGGAACGGCTCACCGGAGGGCTCGCGCTGCCCGCCTCCGACGTCTTCGCCTGGGGATGCCTGATCGCGTACGCGGCCACCGGCCATCATCCCTTCGGCGCCGGAGAGACGGACGTGCTGACCCGGCGCATCCTGGTCGAGCCCCCCAGGACGGCCTCGGTCCCCGCGCTGCTGCGCCCGGCCGTGGAGGCGTCCCTGGCCAAGGACCCGGCCGACCGTCCCGCGGCCGCCGACCTGCTGGGCGCGCTGCTCGCCGCGGGCGGGGTGGGCGACCCGTGGGACCTGCGCGAGGCGGTCGCCGAGGTGCTGGCGGAGATCTGGACGCCGGTGCCGCACACGCCCGGGGCGGGCAGGGTACGGCTCGCGGCCATGCCTCCGGCGCCCGCCGATCCGCCGGTGCCGTCGGCGGCCTCGCGGTTCTCTCCGGTCCCGTCGCCGGCGTCGCCGGCGTCGGCGGTACCGTCGGCGTCGCCCGTGTCCTCGCTCCATGACGAGCCCTCGGTCCCGGCGGGGATCGCCCGGCGGTCCCGTCGGGCCGCGTCGAGCCGGGGCGCGTACCTCCCGCAGGCCGGGTTCGCGGCACTGGCCACGATCTCCATGGCGGCGGTGACCGTGGCGCTGGCGGCCGGTGGGGGTGGCGGGACGAGCTCCTTCGGCGACTTCGGGGTTCCCGAGCGGGTGCCGGTGGTCGTCCCCGCGGACACGCCCTCCGCCTCGGTCTTCCGCGACCGTGCCCGGCCGCCGGTCGGCAGGGTGCGCACGCCCTCCCCGGTCACCCCCTCCACGGCGCAGGTCACCGCGACCCGGACCGTCCCGCCGCCCGACGTGGAGGGCGACGGCGGCGACGGCGGCGACGGCGGGGAACGCGCGCCGGAGCGTCCGCGCGACCCCGGTGGCTCGCGCGGCGACGGGGACCCGCCGTCGGACTGCGCGGACGCCACCGCCAAGCGCAGGGGAGGGAGAGGCGGCTGCCCGACGGCCTCGAACGGTCCCCGGCCCTCGTTCACCCAGATCCCGCAGACCGGTGACGGGGAGAGCCCGTCCCCGACGCCCACCGCCCCCGCACCTTCGGGGACGACCATCACCCCCGTCCCCAGCCCCGGCCCCTCGCTGCAGATGGGCTGAACGCCCGATCCGGTGATGAGCGGACAGGTGCCCCACATCGGTTAAAGTGAGCGCCGCGAACCGAGGCGGAGGGGGTACCGATGGGCGAGCCCATGCCGGGCGCGGTGGAGCTGGCCGACGTCGGTGTCCGGGTGGTCGGCCGGACCCTGTTGGACGGCATCGGCTGGCGGGTCGCGTACGGGGAGCACTGGGTGGTGCTGGGTCCCAACGGGGCGGGCAAGACCACCCTGCTCTCGCTGGCCGCGGCCGTGCGGCATCCCACCGAGGGGACCGTCACCGTGCTGGGCCAGCGGCTGGGCCGGGTCGACGTGCGGGAGCTGCGCCGCCACCTCGGCCTCGTCGCGGCCAGCCAGCGACTCGTCGACGAGGAGCTGCTGGAGGAGGAGGGCGCCACCGCGCACACCGTCGTGCTGACCGGTCACACCGGGACCAGCGTCCCGCTGTGGGACCGCTACGGTCCCGCCGAGCACGAACGCGCCCACCGGCTGCTGGCCGACATGGGCTGCAAGGACCTGGCCGACCGTCCCTTCCGCGTCTGCTCCCAGGGGGAGCGGGCCCGCGTCCGCGTCGCCAGGGCGCTGATGGCCGATCCGGTGATCCTGCTGCTGGACGAGCCGTTCGCCGGGCTCGACCTGCCCGCCCGCGAGGATCTGATCACCGCCGTGGAGGACCTGGCGGCGACCCGCCCGGCGCTGACCACGGTCACCGTCACACACCACCTGGAGGAGGTCCCCGCCACCACCACCCACGCCCTGCTGCTGCGCGACGCCCGCGTCCAGGCGGCCGGCCCGGTGGGGGAGGTGCTGACCGCGGAGAACCTGTCGGAGTGCTTCGGCCGGGCGCTGCGCGTCGACCACCTCGACGGCCGCTGGTCCGCCCGCGCCGTCCGTACCGCTCACCCCGCGGGGGGCTGACGCCCGCGCCGCCGGTGCCGGGGTATGGGGGGTGAGGAGCCGGGGCGTCACCCGGCCTCACGCTGCCGGATCGTACGCGTCGTGATCGCGCGAATTCCCATCAAAGCCACAAAAGCAGTGTGAATACCGGTGATCTTCCCGGTACGGTGGCACGCATGGCGACCAAGCTGAACCAGATCCTCGCCGTGGAGAAGGGCGTCAAGTCCGACACCCAGCGCAAGGTGACCGACGCGTACCACACGATCCAGAAGAACGCCCTGCTGTCGGGCATCTCGCGGACCTACCAGCCCATCGACGACGAGGGCGAACGGCTGCCCCCGGAGTCGACCCGGGTGCAGGTGCAGGGGGAGGACCTGCTCAAGCAGGTCGGTGCCGCGCTGGTCCGGCTGTTCGACGTCACGGCCACCAAGGACTGGGCCAACTGCTCGGCGCGGGCCGACGTGAAGGTCGACGGCTCCACCCTCCTGGAGGACGTGCCCGTCACCTACCTGCTCTTCCTGGAGAAGCAGCTGGTCGACCTGCAGACGTTCGTCGCCAGGCTGCCCGTCCTGGACGCGGCCGAGACCTGGACGCTGGACCAGTCCACCGACTGCTGGCGGACCGAGCCGGTCAAGACGACCCGTACCAAGAAGGTGCCCCGCAACCACGTCAAGGCCGAGGCCACCGACAAGCACCCGGCCCAGGTCGAGGTCTACCACGAGGACGTCGTGGTGGGCTTCTGGACGAAGGTCACCTTCTCCGGGGCCGTGCCGCAGAAGCGGGTCAACGAGCTCCTGGAGCGGATCGGCAGGCTGCAGAACGCCGTGAAGTTCGCCCGCGAGGAGGCCAACGGCACCGAGATCACCTATCAGCGCGTCGGTGAGAAGGTGCTGGGCTACCTGCTCGGGTAGACTCCAAGAACTCCCCGTTTGAGCGCGGGGACGCGTGAGAGCGCGAAAAACTGAAACTGAAACGTCAGACTGACACGCGGTTTCCAGTGGGGGTTCGATTCCCCCTCCCGGCACCATCGCGCCGGGATGGCCCAATCGGCAGAGGCACCCGCTCAAGCTCAGGCTCTCGCTCCAGATTCAGTATTCGCCGCCGGGCGCCGGATCGACCGGGGGCGGGCGAAGATGGTCGAGTGCGGGTTCGAGTCCCGCTGGATGCTCTCCATGCGTCCATAACTTAATGGCAGAGTGCGACATCATCATGAATGACCCGCGCCCTTAAACGCGCCGGTGCCGCGACATGGCGGCACTCCAGGCCCTCGGGGAATGGATACTTCCCCGGGGGCCGCCGCTGTTGCCGGCCCACGCGCCGTCCGCGAACCCGCGCCCGTCCGCCGCTCGTGGGCCGTCCGCGGGTCAGTCCTTCTTGCGCTGGCGGATCAGGCCCATGAACCCCGGGCTGGGCTTGAACTTCGCCGTCCAGGTCTCCGCGATCTCCAGCGGCTCGCCGGTCTGCGGGTTGCGCCCGGTGCGGGCGGGCTTGTGCACGATCTCGAAGGCCCCGAAACCCGGGATCGCCACCTTCTCCTCGGCCGCCACGGCCATCTGGATCGTCTCCAGGATCGCATCGAGAGCCGCGGCCGTCTGCCGCCGGGTCAGCCCGGCCTCGGCGGCGGCCTTCTCGATCAGCTCGCGCTTGTTCATAGGGGACAGTTAACGCCATCGGGCCCCCGCCCGGTACAGGGGCGAGGGCGGGCGTCCGCCGGCCTCGATCAGGTGACGGGCGCCCGCCCAGGCTCAGCGTCCGGACTGGGCGGCCAGCCGTTCCGCTTCGGTGTGCAGTGCCTCGACGAGGATGAGCTCCAGGCGGAGCTCCTCGTCGACGAGGCCGATCAGGACATCCATCGAGCCTCCCTGATACACGGACGCCCCGGCTGTCACGGAAGTTGACACGCGCACCGGACAAGACCCGGCCGTGACGCAAACTTGATCGCCGGGATGCGGTCGCCCGCGTGCACGGTGGCCTACGCGGGAACCAGTTCGGCCAGGTCGACGAGCTCTCCCACCTCGCGGATGTTCATGCAGTACGCCACCAGAACCCGCCGCCCGTCGATGCGGCGGGTGACGAGCAGGCAGGGACCGCCGGAGGCGACGATGGCCTCGACCTCGATGCCCTGGGGGCTTCGCCATATACCCATGAGCTCGAGGCTACGGAGCCGGGGGTAAGGGCAAGGTAACCAAACGGGCATATCGTGATGCACAGTGCGAGGCCAGAGATCTATCCCGAGGGCCGGTTGATGATTAATCCAGTCGCCATGGGTAACAGGACGCTGGAATTACCATCATCAGGGAGATAACACCATGGCTTTGCCCAAGCTCACCCCCGAACAGCGTCAGGCCGCCCTGGTCAAGGCCGCCGAGACCCGAACGGCCCGCGCCAAGCTGCTCGCCGAGGTCAAAGCCGGCTCGCTCAGCCTGGAGCAGCTTCTCGGCCGCGAGGACGACATCGCCAAGCGCATCAAGGTGTCGCAGGCGCTGCGCGCCCTGCCCGGCGTCGGCACGGTCAAGGCCGCGCAGCTGATGGCGCAGGCCGACGTGGACGAGGCGCGTCGTCTGGGCGGCCTCGGCGCCCAGCAGCGTCGTAAGCTCATCGAGGCCGTCAGCCGCTGAGATGCCGTCCGCCGTGCCCGCGGCCCCGCTCCCGCCACCAGGCCGGGAGCGGAGCCGCGGGCGGACGGCCCGGAGACCACCGGACACGCGGGCCGCGCACGACGTGGCGGCCCGGGAACCACGTCGGGCACGAGGCCGGGAACGGCCTGACGGTCCGGGAACCGCACCGGACACGCGGGCCGCGAACGGCCTGACGGTCCGGGAACGGCCGAGCCCCGCCACACGGACCGGGGGGACGTCCGCGCGACGGGGCCTTTCGACGACCTGGTCGTCAGGCTCCCCCGGGGAACCGTCCCATGCCCTGGAATCCGTCCTGGCGAGCCCGGTCCGAGAGTCAGTGAGCCTCTGCGAACTGCTCCTCCTCCGTCGACCCCTTCAGGGCCGTGGTGGAGGAATCCGGCGCGATGGCCGTACTGACCAGGTCGAAGTATCCGGTTCCCACCTCGCGCTGGTGACGGGTGGCGGTGTAGCCGCGCGCCTCGGAGGCGAACTCGGCCTCCTGCAGCTCGACGTAGGAGGTCATGCCGTCCTCGGCGTAGCCGCGGGCGAGGGTGAACATCGAGTGGTTCAGCGAGTGGAAACCCGCCAGCGTGATGAACTGGAACTTGTACCCCATGTGGCCGAGCTCGCGCTGGAACTTGGCGATGGTGGAGTCGTCCAGGTGCTTCTTCCAGTTGAACGAGGGCGAGCAGTTGTAGGAGAGCATCTGGTCGGGGTACTCCGCCTTGACGGCCTCGGCGAACTCGCGGGCCACGTCCAGGTCCGGGGTCGAGGTCTCCATCCACAGCAGGTCGGCGTGGGGCGCGTAGGCCAGCCCGCGGGCGATGCAGGCGTCCACGCCGTTGCGCACCCGGTAGAAGCCCTCGGCGGTACGGTCGCCGGTGGTGAAGGCCCGGTCGCGGGGGTCGACGTCGGTGGTCAGCAGCGTCGCGGCCTGAGCGTCGGTCCGCGCGATGACCAGGGTCGGCACGCCCAGCACGTCCGCGGCGAGCCGCGCGGCGCTGAGGGTCTTGATGTGCTGGGAGGTGGGGACGAGCACCTTGCCGCCCAGGTGGCCGCACTTCTTCTCGGAGGCGAGCTGGTCCTCCCAGTGCACCCCGGCCGCACCGGCGACGATCATCCCCTTCATCAGCTCGAAGGCGTTCAGCACGCCGCCGAAGCCCGCCTCGGCGTCGGCCACGATCGGCGCGAGCCAGTGCGGCGCGTCCGCGTCCCCCTCCGACCAGGTGATCTGGTCGGCGCGCAGCAGCGCGTTGTTGATGCGGCGCACCACGGCCGGGACCGAGTTGGCCGGGTACAGGCTCTGGTCGGGGTAGGTCTGCCCGCCCAGGTTGGCGTCGGCGGCGACCTGCCAGCCGGACAGGTAGATGGCCTTGAGCCCGGCCTTGACCTGCTGCACGGCCTGGTTGCCGGTCAGCGCGCCCAGCGCGTGCACGTAGTCCTCGGTGTTCAGCAGGTGCCACAGCCGCTCGGCGCCGAGCCGGGCCAGGGTGTGCTCCTCCTGGACCGAACCCCGTAGCCGGATCACGTCCTCGGCCGTGTAGGTGCGCTCGGTGCCCTTCCAGCGAGGGTCGGTCTCCCACTCGCGCCGCAGCTCGTCTGCGGCTCCCTTGAGGCGATCATTCATCGGTGAACTCCTTTTCGTCCCCTGGGTGCCTTACTCCGAGTGTGTGCTCCGTTCGAACGCGTGAACAGGTGGATATGTCCGAAAAAATCGATATTTTTCTATCCGTATCAATACCGACTGGTATTCGGGTGAGAAGAAAGTCGGAGTTTTCGCTATGGACTAGACCAATCCTGAGGGGGTACCCGGACGGCGGGTACGAAGGTGGGAAATTTCCGGGGAAATTTCGTTTAGCATCGGGACATGGCATCTTTGGTGGGTGAAGAACCGCTGTCCTTGACGCAGGAGCTCGATCTCATCGCCTTCGGCCAGCGGTTGAGACACCTGCGCAAGCAGCGCGGTCTCACCCTCGCCGACCTGGGCGAACGGGTGAACCGCGCGCCCAGTCAGCTCTCGCTGCTGGAGAACGGCAAGCGCGAGCCCAAGCTCTCGCTGCTGAAGTCGCTGGCCACCGCGCTCAACGTGCCGGTCGAGGAGTTGCTGCGCAGGCAGGCCCCCAACCGGCGGGCCCAGCTGGAGATGGCCCTGGAGGAGGCGCAGCGCGACCCGCTGTACGCCGGACTCGGCCTGGGCAGGCTCAAGCTCTCCGCGCGCGTCCCCAACGACGTGCTCGAACACATCCTGGGCCTGTACGAGGAGCTGCGCTCACGCCAGGCCAGGGGGACCGCCACCCCCGAGGAGGCGCGCGCCGCCAACGCCGAGCTCCGCCGCAAGCAGCGCGAGCAGGGCAACTACTTCGCCGAGATCGAGCAGGCCGCGGCCGAGGCGCTGGCCGCGGTCGGCTACCGCTCCGGAGCGCTCTCGCAGAGCACCGTCCAGGCGCTGGTCGGCCACTTCGGCTACACCGTGCAGACGGTCCAGGATCTGCCGCGTACCGTGCGCTCCATCTCGGACCTGCGCAACCGGCGCATCTACGTCAAGCACGAGCAGGTCGGCATGCACACCCCGCGCACGATCCTGCTGCAGACCCTCGGCCACCTCTCCCTGGGGCACCACAAGCCGCGCGACTTCGCCGACTTCCTGCGCCAGCGGACCGAGGCCAACTACTTCGCCGCCGCCGTCCTGGTGCCCGAGGCCGCCGCCGTCCCGTACCTGCGCGAGGCCAAGAAGGACCGCGCGCTGAGCGTGGAGGACCTGCGCGACGTCTTCGCCGTCTCCTACGAGATGGCCGCGCACCGCTTCACCAACCTGGCCACCCACTTCCTCGACCTGACCTGCCACTTCGTCCGCAACAACGCGGGCGGGATCATCTACAAGGCGTACGAGAACGACGGCATCGTCTTCCCCGCAGACGAGCAGGGCGCGATCGAGGGGCAGCGCATGTGCCTGCACTGGTCCGGGCGCCAGGTCTTCGCGCTGCCCGACCGCTTCTCCGTGCACTACCAGTACTCCGACTCGCCCACCGGCACCTACTTCTGCGTCGCCCACGTGGACCCGTCGCGCGAGCGCGACTTCGCCATCACCCTCGGCGTGCCGTACCGGGAGTCGCGCTGGTTCCGCGGGCGCGAGACCACCAACCGGACCAGGTCGGACTGCCCCAGCGGGGACTGCTGCCGCCGCCCGCCCGCCGAGCTGGCCCAGCGCTGGGAGGGGTACGCCTGGCCCTCGGCCCGCGGCAACTCCCACGTCCTGGCCGCGCTGCCGCCGGGCTCCTTCCCCGGCGTCGACGAGGCCGACGTGTACACCTTCCTGGAGCGCCACGCCGCGGGCTGAGCACGAGGACGGGCACTGTCCGCTCTCAGCCCGCGGGCGGGGCCGTCCGGTGCAGTCTCAGCGCCGGGTGGCCGTGGAACCGGTAGGCGCCCGCGTCGTCGGGCGACCGGCCGCGCATCGACCGCAGCACCTCGGCGACGGGCTCACCGGCGAAGCAGCGCCGGTAGAACTCGCGCGCCACGCCGTCACCGCCGGCCGGCCAGAGCGGGGCCACGACGGCACAGGCCCCCGCGAGCAGGAAGGACTGCGCGTCCCCCGGCTCCTCCAGGAAGACGAACGGCGCGCCGGGCAGGTCGCGTCCCAGCACCTCCGGCGCGGAGCCTCCGGCCGCGAAGTGGACGATGTCGGCCCCCTGGTCGAGCACGCCCAGGACGTCCCCCAGCGCGGGCGAGACCGGCGTGGCACCGTACTCGATGACCAGCGGATGCGTCGCGCTCTCGGCGCCCACCACCGCGACGCGGTCGGCGCGGGCGCCCGTGGCCGGAACCGGTTCGGGACGCCTGCCGCCGAGCGGCCAGCGTCCGGTCACCGTCTGGCAGCCGAGAAAGGACGGGACCGAAGGGTCGTAGGGGCGGTCCAGCACGGCGAGCTCCCAGGGCACGTGCGGTTCCTGGGAGAGGATCAGCACGCTGGGACGCCGCGGCGCCACCCGGGCGGCCACCGCGTCCAGCAGCTCCCAGAACCCCCACGGCACGCGCGAGCCGACCTCCCTCCCCGCCTCCTCCGAGAGGTGCCCCCGCCCGGTCAGCCGCCGGCCGAACTCCGAGGCCCGCACGCCGAGGTCGCAGGGATCGGCCCGGTCGGGGGTGATGAAGTGCGGCGACCGGTAGGTCCACCAGAGCCGGCCCGGCTCGTCGCCGTGCACGATGACCGCCGTGACGTCCGCGGCCTCTCCCAGCAGGGCCGGGCGGATCCGGGTGCCCGCGACCGGCCCGGGAGCCTCCTGGCCGCCGAGCCGGCCGGGCGAGTCGTGGACCGTGACCGCGCGCACGCCGAACCCGGCCACCTGGCCGCCCACCGAGTAGACGGCCTGGATCTGCCGGGCGACCTCGGGTTCCTCCTGGGCCGGCGCGACCAGGCCGACCGTCGCCCGGGGGTACGGTGACGCCTTGTCGGCGCGCAGCCGCACCCGCCATCCGCCGGGCGCGTCGAACCCCTCGGCGACGATCTGGACCTCCAGCTCCACGGGCTCACCCGGTGCCGTGTCACCGGCCGCCCCCTGGCCCGGGGCGACGCCGACCGACACCTCGACGCCCCAGCCGGCCACCGCCTCGGCGGGCGCCTCGATCAGCGGGACCGCCTCCCACGCCGGTCCCGGCGATCCGGCGGGCGCCTCCTTGCGCCGCCTGCGGAACGCCCCGGCCAGCCGGTCCAGCACCGAGGGGCCCCGGTCCCCGGCCGGTTCCCGGGAAGGGGCGGCCGGCCCTTGCTGCGGTCCCTGCGGGGGTCCCTGCGGGAGTCCTTGCGCGGGTCCTTGGGCGGACGATGCGAACGGAACGGGGGAAGCGGACGACGCGCGCGGATCGTGCGGGTCGCCTGACGGCACGGGCGCCTCGAAGGGCACGGGCGACGGGTGCGGACCGTACGGGTCGTGCGGACGGTGCAGATCGTGCGGACCGGACGGGCCGGACGGGCCGGACGGGGCGTGCGAGCCGTACGGACCGTGCAGGTCGTGCGCACCGGACGGGTCGTGCGCACCGGACGGGTCGTGCGGGCCGGGCGGCGCGGGCGTGCCGAACGGCGTGCCCGGCACCGGTGACGACGGTGCCCCGGGCCCCTGCGGTCCCTGCGGCTCCCGGCCCGCCGGCGGCATCGGGAACGAGGCCCCTTCCTGGGGCGGCGGCGCGTACGGCGCCTGACCGGGAAGGGGCGGCGACGCCCAGGGCGAGGAGGCCTCCGCGGGCGGGGCCGCCTGCGGGAACGGGGGGTCCACCGGACGGTCCACCGGGCCGGGACGCATCCAGTCGAAGCTCATCGCGCCGGTGGAGGGCATGCCGTCCCCGCCGCCCTGCCCGGCCCGGTTCCCTCCGGCGGCCTCGCCCTGCTCCGGGAGCCCGTACCCGCCGGAGCCCGTCCCGGTACCCGCGCCGTTCTCACCACCGGGACCCGTCCCCGAGCCCGTGTCACCGAAGCCCGCGCCACCGGAACCCGTACCGCCGGAACCCGTACCGCCGGAACCCGCGCCGCTGGAACCCGTGTCGCCGGAACCGGGGAGCAGCCAGTCCGGGGTGTAGGAGGCGGTCGAGGGCGCGTCGAGCGCGTCCGATCCGCGCGGGACGGCACCGGAGGGACCGGAGGGATCCGGGCCCCCCGGCGCGGGCGGCCCGGTCTCCGCCGCACCCCAGGACGGCGGCGCGAAACCCGTACCGGACCCGGTTCCGGCCGGACGGGAGAGCAGGGGGATCACCTGCTCGGCGGTGAGGCCCCGGTCCAGGCTCAGCAGCGCGGTGAACCGGTCCCAGGCCGGGCCGTACTCGGCGACCAGCAGGATGACCGCGTCGGCCAGCCGCTCGGGAGGCCGGCTCCCCGCCTCGGCCAGCAGCGGATCCAGCCGCTCGCGGAGCCCACCGGCGGCACCGCCCATCAGGCTGTCGAGCTCGTCACGGACGGTACGCGCCGCCCGCATCACGACCACCGGGTTCATGCCGTCCCCCCTCGTTCCGGACTGGACCGATCTTCCCACCTGTGCGGCGGGGGTGGGAGCCCGGTACCTCCGCCGAATCGAGCCACATAGGGTGATACCCCTAGGAGTCGAGGTGATGGGAAGGATCGGTCGTGCTGCCTGAGGTCGAGGCATGGCTACGCGGGCGCACCTCATCCTCGGGTGATCGGTCGCTCCCGGAGCTGCTGGAGGCCAAGGGGGGGACGACCGTCAGCGTGGTGCTGCCCGCCCGCGACGAGGAGGAGACGGTCGGGGGGATCGTCGCCGCGATCCGGCGCGACCTCATGGAGGCCGCCCCGCTCGTCGACGAGTTGGTGGTCATCGACTCCCGTTCCGTCGACGACACCGCAGGACGGGCCGCGCGGGCCGGCGCCAGGGTGATCGCCCAGGACGAGATCCTGCCCGATCTCAAGCCGCTGGACGGCAAGGGCGAGGCCCTGTGGAAGTCCCTCGCCGCCACCTCCGGGGACCTGCTGGTCTTCGTCGACGCCGACCTGCTGGAGTTCCGGACCTCCTTCGTGACCGGCCTGCTCGGCCCGCTGCTCACCGACCCCTCGGTCGTCTACGTCAAGGGCTGCTACGACCGGCCCCTGCAGAACGTGCAGAGCGGGGGCGGCCGGGTCACCGAGCTGGTCGCCCGCCCGCTGATCAACCTGCACTGGCCGCTGCTGGCCGGGTTCGTGCAACCGCTGGCGGGGGAGTACGCCGGGCGCAGGTCCGTGCTGGAGGCGGTGCCGTTCGTCACCGGGTACGGGGTGGAGCTCGCCCTGCTGATCGACCTGCTGGACCTGGCCGGGCTGGACGCCCTCGCCCAGGTCGATCTGGGCCGCCGGGTGCACTCCCACCAGTCGACCGAGGCGCTCGGCGGGATGGCCGCCCAGATCCTGCAGACCTCCTGGTCGCGCCTGGAACGCCAGAACATGATGATCTCCCTGCACCGGCTCTCGACCGGCCTGGTCCAGTTCCGCCGGAGCGCGCACGGCCACCAGGTGAACGTCCGGGACGTGGCGGTCGCCGAGCGCCCGCCCATGATCACGATCCCCGGCTACCGGCCGTCCCGCTGACCCGCTCGTTCCGCCTGTCCTGCCGTCCCGCCTGTCTTGTCCGCCCGGCCGTCCTGCCGGGGCCCGGCCTCCCGCTGGCCCGCCCGTCCTGTCGGCCCGGCCGTCCCGCTGACCCACTGGCCCGCCTGTCCTGTCGGCCCGGCCGTCCCCGCGGAGGACCACCCCGTCCGGCACCGGTGGACCACCCGGAAAACCGGACAAGATATCCCCTTCCAGGCATACGGGACGCCTCGGGCGTCGGTAAAGTACCGGTGTTACCGGTGGTAACGCACGTCGAGGAGGAGCGGACGATGAGCGAGAGCGGCTTCTGCCCGGAGCTGAGCGACGACGTGCGCGAGGTACGCGACTGGGTGCACGACTTCGCCCGTTCGGTCGTCCGTCCGGCCGGTGCCGAGTGGGACGAGCGCGAGGAGACCCCCTGGCCCGTCATCGAGGAGGCCGCGCGGATCGGGCTCTACTCCCTCGACTTCTTCGCCCAGCAGTGGTTCGAGCCGAGCGGGCTCGGCCTGGCCGTCGCCTTCGAGGAGCTCTTCTGGGGGGACGCGGGCATCGGCCTGTCCATCACCGGAACCGGCCTGGCCGCCGCCGCCCTGTCGGCCAACGGCACCCCCGAGCAGCTGGGGGAGTGGCTCCCGCAGATGTTCGGCACCCCCGGTGACGTCAAGCTGGGGGCGTTCTGCGCCTCCGAGCCCGATGCCGGCTCCGACATCGGCGCCATCCGCACCCGGGCCGTCCGCTCGGGCGGCGACTGGGTCCTGAACGGCGTGAAGACCTGGGCCACCAACGGCGGCATCGCCGACGTCCACGTCATCGTCGCCTCCGTCGACCCCGCGCTGGGCACCCGCGGCCAGGCGTCCTTCGTCGTGCCGCCCGACACCCCCGGCCTGTCGATGGGGCAGAAGTTCAAGAAGCACGGCATCCGCGCCTCGCACACCGCCGAGGTGGTCCTGGACGACGTCCGCCTGCCGTCCTCGTGCCTGCTCGGCGGCGAGGAGAAGCTGGAGGCCAGGCTCGCCCGCGTCCGCGCCGGTGAGCGGGCCGGGGAGCAGGGCGCGCTGCGGACCTTCGAGACCACCCGCCCCTCGGTGGCGGCCATGGCCGTCGGCATCGCCCGCGCCGCGTACGAGTACGCCCGCGACTACGCGCGCGAGCGCGAGCAGTTCGGCCGCAAGATCGGCGAGAACCAGGCCATCGCCTTCATGCTGGCCGACATGGCCACCCGGGTGGACATCGCCCGCCTGATGACCTGGCGCGCCGCCTGGATGGCCCGCAACGACCGCGCCTTCGGCCAGGCCGAGGGGTCGATGTCCAAGCTGGTCGCGGGCGAGACCGCGGTCTGGGTCACCGACCGCGCCATCCAGATCCTCGGCGGCGCCGGCTACACCCGCGAGCACCCGGTCGAACGCTTCCACCGCGACGCCAAGATCTACACCATCTTCGAGGGGACGTCCGAGATCCAGCGCCTGATCATCGGCCGCGCGGTCACGGGGCTGCCGGTGCGGTGATGGTCCGCAGTTCATACGGGATGCCGTGGCCACTGAGCGGTCGTCGTGCCACGCCTCCCCTGACTGACAGAGTGCCCTCGGACCGTGTGGCCCGAGGGTGTCGTGCCGTTCGGGGATGCCCTTGTCTCCTGTGACGGTGAAGGTGGATGCTGCTCAGCCGGGCCGGAGCCGGTGACGATCCGGCAATGAGCGCGACGTCACTCGGCGCGTGTCCTGGGCCGGGGCGGCCGCGAGGCGTGTACGACTTCGTGAACTTGGCGACGATCGAAGGCTGCATCCGGCGGAGTCGATCCGGTGCCCTCTATCCCGAAGGCTCGTGACGAACTGCGGGCGCGGCTCGCCCGGGCACCTTGAACGAGGAGGAACCCTCGTAAAATCATCAGGAACAGATGGGTCCTCGATACGCAGTGTGCCTGGATCGCCGTGCCGGTGGCCGACCGGTGTTCCGCAGGCGGGTCCGTCGCGTGATCGCCGAATCGATCGGCGCTCGTACGGCTTCGTTCACCGTCTCTCGCAGGAGGCGGTCGACGTCGGGTATGCAGAGGCCTCCAGCGGTCGACTCGCGCGGCCGCTTGTCGCCGCTGCCGACACCAGGAGCGGATCGGGGCTCACTCCTCGCGTCCTCTGCGCAACAGCTCCTCGTCGCAGACCGAGCCGAGTAACGCGGCCGCGGCGGACACCTCGGCGACCTGCTCGGGGCTCATCTCCGCCAGGACCTCACGGGTCTTTTCCAGGTCCCCCCGGTAGGCCCACCCCATCGCACCTTGGACCGCGAGGACATGGCCGGCCTGCGCTGACGCCTTGGCGAACTGGGCCATCCCCTCCTCGAACTGCCGACTGATTTTCTCCCAGTCCGGTTGCCGGTTCGCGTCGTCGTTCATCCCGCCTCCGATCATGCCGTCCTGCGGCGCCGATCCACATCTTCCACCCGCATCACATCCGGACGTCCCGTGCCATCATCGTCCCCCAGGCCTACCGCATGGTCGGAGGGGTCGACCTGGAGCCGCACCCGGACGGCCCGCACCGCGGCGACGTGGACGTGCTCGCCGAGTCGATCGAGAAGAACGGCCTCCACGGCACTGTCATGGTCCAGAAGTCGCGGCGCGTGGAGTCCGTGGTCCCCCTTCGGGCCGCCCTGGTTCGGCAACGTGATCGACTCCGCCGGGCTCGGTACGGTCGAGCCGTGGTACCTACCTCGATGCCCGTACGGCGGCATCGCGGGCCTCGTCCGGCACGGTGGTCCTCGGATCCGTGGCCGGCGGGTCTCCTACGGGCAGATGCGCCGGAGGGCGTCTCGTGCGAGGTCGCGCTGGCGCCGGTCCTCGTCGAAGGCGCGCCAGCCGCCGTGGTCGGTGAGCCGCCGGTCGAGGGCCAGTGCCGCCCGCAGGACCGGGATCGCCGCGGCGGCGGGCGGGCCGATCTCGGCGAGGTAGCGGGTCGCGGTCCGCATGACCGGCAGGGCCCTGCCCTCGGCGAGCGGCTCGACGACCCGGGTCAGCACCCGGACCGCGTCACGCTCGTCCCCGGTGATCCGCCAGAGGGCGTGGACGGCCTCCACCCGCTTGCGGTCGTCGGTGGAGACCGATGTCTCGTGGAGGGCGTCCTGATGGCGGGCGGCCGGAGGGCCGAGGTCGGCGATCCGCCGTATCGCCCGGTGGTCCAGCCTCGCCCACGGCACCTGGCCGAACACGTCCAGTACGGGACCGGTGTCGCCGGTGATGCGCCACAGCGCCCAGGCGATCTCGACGCGTTCGTCGTTCCACAGCGGGCGCCCACCGGGACCTGATCCGTCGTGCCGGAGGAGGTCGAGCAGAGGATCCACGGCCGGGGCGGCGTCCGGGCCGATGGCGCCGAGCGCGGTCGCGGCCCATCGGCGGGCGCCGATCCGCAGCACGCGGATCAACTCCGGTACGGCCGGAGTCGCGGCGGGACCCCATCGGGCCAGCGTCCGCATCAGGGGGATCTGCACCTCGCTGGACCAGGTCTTCGACAGGATGGCGCGAATGGCGGGGAGCAGTTCCTGGGACCATCCGTCCAGCGGGATGAGCAGCTCGTCGAGGCCCGGAGGGTCGATCCCGTACGAGGACTCGTCGTAGCGGACGCCGTCCGTCGGCCACCTCGGCCACGAGCCGGTGAGCCGGTCGAGCAGGCCGGCCTGGGCGCGCCGGTCACCCGCCCAGGACAGGCCCCACAACGCCAGGTCGCCGACGTACTGGTCCATCCGGCCGGACGGCGGCGGTGCCGGGTGGCCGAGGAGGCCGGCCAGCCGGTCGAGGTGCGCGGGCGCCGATCCACCGGCCACGACCAGATGGACGGCGAAGGCACGGACGACCTCGGAAGGGTCGTCCATGTACCCGGCCAGCAGCGGGCCGATCTCCGTCAGGGCGGACCGCCGGCCGCTCACGACGCGGGCGGCGGCCTTGATGCCCCCTGTCCGGTACTCCGGGTCGGGGTGGGCGAGCATCGTGAAGGCGAACCGGACACGCGCCATGACGTCGTCGGCGAGTTCGCGGTCCACCCAGCAGATCGTCGAGTCGGGTGCGGCCTGAACCCAGGGGCTGCACTCCCAGGAGGAGACGTCCTCCAGAGCGATGGCGTCGATGACGGTGCCGGGGTCGGAGACCGTCCAGCCGCCGCTGAACGTCGCGGCCAGCCGTATCCGGGGGTCCGGGTCGTCCCGCAGCGCGGCGAGCCATCCGGACGGTTCGTACGCGGTCAGCCGGGCCACCGTGAGCACCAGGTTCCGGCGCGTCGCCGGATCCGTTTCGGCGGGAAAACGGGTGAGAAGCGCGGGAAGCACCGCATCGGCGCGCGGGCCCGCGTAGGCCAAGGCGTACGCGGTCGCCCGCCGTACCTCGACGTCCTCGTCGTCGAGCAGCCGGACGAGTTCGAGGACGGCCGCCGCCCACGCCGGGGACCAGGCCGGATCGAGGAGGTGCCGGCCGCCGCAGAGCTCGGCCTCGCACGCGTTCTCCGCCAGGCTCACGACGATCCGAGCCCGTACCGTGACGTCCGGGTCCGTGGCCAGGCCGACGAGGAACGGTGTGGCCGCCGCCGAGGCCGTGCAGATCCGGTCACCCGTGTGGAACAGCAGACTGCTCAGGTCCTCCAGGGCCTCGGACGCCTCGTGCGCCCGGGTGAGGGCGCGCAGCAGGGCGGGCACGTCGGAGGCGGTCCCCTCGTTGTGCCGCAGGTCGTGCCACGGGATCTGGTCGATGCCCTCCATCACGGCCGGGTACGGGCGGCCGCGGTGAGGTCGCGCAGGCGGGCCAGGAACGCCTGCCCGTCCGGGCCGGAGTCCAGGGGCAGCAGGTACGAGCTCGCCTCGCCGTGCCCCAGCCAGCGGGCGTGGACGAACACGCCGGTCTCGCCGCCGAACACCCCGGGAGCGGGCACCTCGAGGACGGTGTCGGCCAGGCGCCCGCCCAGGCGTACCGACTCGCCGTCCACCCGGACCAGCACGATCACCACGAACGTGTCGGTGACCACCGCGGCGGCCCGGTTCTCCACCGCCATCGGCGCGGGTGCCGGCCTGCGGAAGAGGCCGCGCCCCGGTTGCGGGAGCGGGACGCTGTGCGTCTCGCAGCAGATCCGCGCCGACTCGCGCAGGTCCCCGAGCAGGTGCCGCCCGGCGTGGCCGTCGAGGAGCACCTGCAGCCGCAGGCCGAGGTCGTCGATCGCGCACGGTCGCGTCGACCCGGTGCAGGTAGGCGTGATCATGCAGGGAGCCTAGGGGCCGGGACTTGACGGCCGCTTGAATCGGGGAGGTCAGGGCGCGGGCACGCGGGTCCGCCGGACGGCGTCGGCGACCGCCGCGGCACCGGCGGGGCCGAGCGTGATCGTGTAGTGGTTGACGCCCTCCACCGTGGTCTCGGTGGTGCCGGGCAGCCACTCGGCGGCCCTGCCAGGGGAGTACAGGGGGGTGCCGGGTTCGTCGAGCATGCCCCGGGCCGCGCGCAGGAACACCGCGGGCACCGGAAGGGGCCGCGGGCGCACGCCGGGCAGCGCGTACACCTCGGGGGCGTCGGCGAGCGCGGCCTCGATGCGGCACGCCGCCACGAACCGCCCTCCCGTACCCGCCGCGTCACGGCCGGGCGGGGAGGCGTCCGTCACCTCGACCAGGTCGTAGTCGGCGTAGGCCGCGCACGCCTCGGTCCAGTCGGCGAACGCCGGGTGCGCGCGCCACAGGTCACGGTACTCGGCGCGGCTCGCGAAGGTCCGCCGCAGGCGCGCCAGCACCGGTCCCGTGGTGCGCTCGATCGCCTCGGGCACGTCGCCCGCGCCGGGAGGCAGGGGCAGGGGCGCGCCGCCGTCCACCAGGACCAGCCGCTCGACCAGTCCCGGGTGGCGCCGGGCGACCTCGGCCACCACGAACCCGCCCATCGAGTGCCCGGCCAGCACGGCGGGCCCGCCCCCGTAGTGGACGATCACCCGGGCCAGGTCCTCGGCGTGCGCCGCCATGCCGTACGGCGCGGGCAGGTCCCTGCTGCCTCCCCGGCCGCGCAGGTCCACCGCGACGAAGCGGTGGTCGCGTCCCAGATCCGGGCCGATCAGCGTCCAGGCCAGGTGCGAGGAGGTGATGCCGTGGGCGGCCACGACCAGGGGTCCCCGCTCCCCCCACACGCCGACCCGGAGATGGCCGCCCCGGACGGGGACGTCCTCTCGCCGGTGGCCCGGCTCCTGTCCGTGGTCCGGCACCGGCTACCGTCCCGCCGTGCCGCTCGCGGCGCCGCTCTGGACGCCCTCCACGACGCGGCGCAGCACGCCGGCGAAGTCGGAGGCGCGTTCGATGTGCGGGCTGTGTCCCACCCCGGTGTAGACGATCTCCTCGTAGGAGCCTCCGGCCTCGGCGTACCGCTCCAGGACCTCCCGGGTCTGGGCGATCATCGGCTGCGGCGGGCAGCGCTCCTCACCCGGCCAGCCGGGCACCAGGCCGAGGCTGCCGAGGTTGGCCAGGTCGAACAGCGACGCGTCCGAGACGATCACGTCGCCGTCGCCGCGCACCCAGGTCACCGCGGGTTTGGCCGGGACTGCGACCAGGTCGTCGGCGACGTTGAACCAGCGCGGGGCCATGGCGTTGAGCACGCCGCGCCTGCCGGGGGCGGCGCCGGGCCACTCCTCGGAGGCGACCGCGTCACCGGGGTAGTTGCCCTCGCCGGTCGCGGTGGACAGCACGGTGTCCAGCAGCATCTCCTCGTCCGCGCCGAGGCTCGCCGGGTCGGCCACGTAGCACGTCCGCAGGATCGTCCGGGGGCTGGCCGGGGCGTCGGCGGTACGGTCACCGGCCGCCAGGCGTGCCACGAAGTCGGGGTTCGCCGCGCCCGCCCCGCCCACACCCAGGCCGTACGGTGACAGCGGCGCCTCCAGCACCAGCGCCGCGACCCGCTCTGGGGCGTCGATCAGCAGGTGCATCGCCACGCCGCACCCCATCGAGTGCCCGACCACCACCGGGCGCGTGCCCGCGGGGAAGACCTCCTCGGCGTCCAGCAGCGCGATCAGGTCGTCGGAGAAGTCGCGCAGCCCCCGGGTGGCGTCGACGGGGGCCGTCTCGGTCTCGCCGTATCCGCGCAGGTCCGGGGCGACGATGCGCCAGTGCTCGGGCAGCAGCCGTACCAGCGGCTCCCAGAACGCCCCCGAGGAGCAGTTGCCGTGGACGAGCAACACGGGCGGGCCGTCGATCGGTCCGCGGACCAGCAGGTTCTGCCGGAGGCCACGCGCGGTGAGTTTCATGCAAGGCATCCTGGCAGGTGCGTTTCACCGGGCAATGTGACCGGACGCCACCTTTTCCACCGAACATATGTCGGTCGGAAGGGCATCCGGCGGCGGGAACGGTGCCGCCTTCCCCGACGATCATGTCGTGGACGGCGAAGGACCGGCGCGGTGCCCTTCGGCCGCGAGACCGTGGTCCCCGTCCGCCGCGAGACTGCGTTCCCCGTCCATCGTGCGACCGTGTTCCCCGTCCAGCAGCGGGGCCAGCGCCTCGCGCAGGTCCGCGACCTCGCGATAGAGCACGCCGGTCATGCCGAGCGCGCGGGCGGCCTCGACGTTCTCCCGGCGGTCGTCCACGAACAGGCACCGCGCGGCGGCCGCACCCGCCCGCTCCGCCGCGATCTCGTAGATCCGCCGCTCGGGCTTGACCGCCCCGACCCGGGCACTGCTGACGACCTCGTCGAAGGCGTACGCCAGGCCCAGTGCCCGGAGGTCCTCCTCCAGCTGGACCGTCGCGTTGGTCACCAGCACCACCGGCACCCGTGCCTGGACCCGGCGCAGCAGGCCGAGGATCTCCTCGTCGAGGTGGGCGCCGGCCTCGGTGAACGCCCGTCCCAGCGCCGCGGCCCGCTCGCCGTCACCGAGCAGGCGCTCCAGCTCGGTGACGATCGAGGCCGTCCACTCGTCGACGGTGATCTTCCCCCGGCTCACGGGATCCAGCAGCCCGGGCGCCAGCGCGATCCCCAGCGTGGTGCCCTCGGCCAGGCCGCAGGCACGTTCGAGGTCGTTCACCGCACCGGTGTCGTGGTGACGGATCACGCCGTCGAAGTCGCACAGCACCGCGTCGTAGGACGGTTCCACCGATCCTCCCGTTCATCTCGTTCGTCTTGTTCATCCGGTTCGTCGGCACGCCGGGGCGCGGCGGGGAGCGCGTGCCCGTACGCGATCACCGGAGCCTCCCGCGGCCGATGGTGTCGTCCCGGTGAGGACCGGTTCGTCCGTCGACGATAATCGGCGGATGATCGATGAGGACGTGCGGGCCGAACTCGCCGGGTGGATCCGGGTGGCCGTCGCGCTCGGCACCCTCGACCACCGGGGGATGGTCGCCGAGGCCCTGGAGAACCGGGAGGAGGAAGAGGACCCGCACGCCGTCGCCGAGCTCGCCGGCCGGTTCGCCGACGAGGAGCTCGCCCGCCACCTGCGGGAGCAGCGGACCTGGCCCGCCGTCACCGACTGCGACCGGCTGGCCGCCGCGTTCCGTGACCTCGACCTGACCGGGATCGTGGCACGGGAGGACCACACCTGCTGCCAGACCTGCGGGGTGGCGGAGATCGGGGCGGAGGTGCGCGCCCAGGAGGGCGCCCGCGGCTACGTCTTCTACCACCGGCAGGACGCCGAGCACGCCGCACGGGGAGGCGATCTGTTCCTGGCCTTCGGCGGCACCGACGCGGTCGGCACCACGACGGTCGGGCACGACGCCGTCGCCGTCCTGCGCCGTCACGGCCTGGAGGCCGACTGGAGCGGCGACGCCGGGAAGCGGATCCGCCTCCCGATCGTCTGGCGGCGCCGTCGCCGGGGCCGCCTGGCCGCACACCTCGGCGGGTCCTCCTCCCCTGACACGCGCGTGAGGGTGCGGCCGCTGGACGCGTGGCCCGGCGGGCCGTACCCGATGACCGGAGAACCGGCCGAGGTCGCGCTCCTGCCGCTGGCCCGCTTCGAGTTGCCCTGGCTGCCGACAGGGGTACGGCTGCTGCTGTCGGACGATCACGGGAACGAGCTGACGCTGCACCGGGACTGGGACCGGCTCCGGGGGGTCCTGCGCACCGCCGACGGCACGGTGACGGCCGTCGACGTTCCCCGGGAACGGGCGTCGCGAGCCCTGACGGCCCTGGCTGCGTTTCCTGTGTTTCCGGCGTTTCCTGTGTTTCCGGCGGGGGAGCGGCCGGCCGCCGACCCCGCCGACCCCGCCGACCCCGCCGACCCCGCCGACCCCGTGGCCGAGGAGGTCGTGGAGGTCGTGGAGGCCGTGGAGGCCGTGGACCTGGAGGTCACCTTCCACCGCCACGGCGGCCGTGACGACGAGGCGCCGGTGCCGATGACGGTCGAGGAGTGCCGCGACCTGCTGGTACGGCTGCCGCCTCGCACCGAGAACTTCGCCGTCTTCAAGGCCCGCTCGGGGGTGATCGTCCAGTTCGCCTGGGAGGAGGGGCCACGGCTGTGGGCGGAGTCCCCGGACGTGGCCACGCGGTGCTCGCGGGGACGGTTCGTCTCCCTGGCCGAGGCAGGAGAGATGATCACGATCCTGGCGCGGGAGGGCCGGTCCGGGCTGGAGGAGCTGGGCGGGCTGGAGACCGTACGGTGGTCGTGACGCTGGTCGTGACGGTGGTCACGGACGGCCGGCGGGGTGCCGTGCCGGTGACGCCCGCTCGCCCGTATCCTCGTCACGGCCCGGCTCCGGCCCGGCTCCGGCCCGGCGACCTGACCGGGGACCTTCGGGGCAGGCGCTCCATGGGGGTCATGTCCCGGTGGACGGGACCCGGTCGAGCGTGATCCCGAAGTGCTCCAGGTAGGCGGGAAGGAGCTCGCCCTCCTCGAGGATGCGTTCGGCGCGCTCGTCGTGCGCGGTGCGGATCAACTTGCGGCCGCTGATCGTGGTCCGGCCCTCGGCGGTACGGATCGAGCAGACCGGTGACCGGGTGAAGTGCGACTCCGGAGAGGTCGTCTGCCACCAGCAGGTCGGCACGAAGTCCACCAGCTCGTACGGCCGCGCGGTCAGCCGGTAGCCCTGCTCGCCCCGGTGCGTGACGTCGAGGTCACCGTGCTCACCGGCGGCCCCGGGCGCGGGCGCGATCCGGAACGTCCCGCCGCCGTCCTCCTGCTCGGCGCGCTCGTCGAGCCGCAGCGGCTCGTCGGCGAAATCACCGAAACCGACGTCGACGAGCCACGGTTCGTCGAGATCGACGCGGAGCGCCAGATGATCGAACAGCGGACCCGGCGTGCGGCCGTTGAAGACCCTGGCGGCCAGCAGCGTCACCCGGTAGCCGAGCGCGGTCAGCAACTCGGCGAGCAACCCGTTCAGCTCATAACAGAAGCCACCGCGACGACGATCGACGATCTTGTCGAACAGCGCGCCGGACTCGAGCGGGACCGGCTCGCCGAGATGGATGCTCAGGTTCTCGAACGGCACCGTCCTCAGGTGCGCGAGCTGCAGGGCACGCAGGCCCTGGGCGTCCGGCTCCGCGGGCCGGGTCGCGCCGATTCTCTCCAGATAGCGGGTGATGTGCGACTCGTCCATGAGGCAAGCAAACCACGCACCGCGCGGGCCGGTGCCCGTCGAACCCCTGCCGGACGGGCGGCCTCCTCCCGGCGTACCGTACCGGTCCGCCGATCCCCGGCCCCCGGAGCCCGGCCCTCGGTCATGGGCCGCCGTTCGCCGGGCCCGTTCGCCGGGCCCGTTCGCCGGGCCCGTTCGTCGGACGGCCCGGCGGCGGCTCCCTCCGGCGTCCGATAGCGTCGAGCGCATGCGGCTTCATGTGGGGTGCGCGATGTGGACGCACAAACCCTGGCAGGGACGCCTCCTGCCCCATCCGCTTCCCCCGGAGGAGCGCCTGCGCGCCTACGCGACCTGGTGCAACGCGGTGGAGGGCAACACGACCTTCTACGCGACCCCGTCCAGGAGCACGGTGGAGTCGTGGGCGCGGCAGACCGATCCTGACTTCCGGCTCGTGGCCAAGCTGCCCAAGACGATCACGCACGGGCGCCGTCTCACCGGGGCCGAGGAGGAGCTCCGGTCGTTCCTGGAGGCGATCGAGCCGCTCGGGCCGCGGGCCCACGCCCTGTGGGTGCAGCTTCCGGGCTCCTTCGGCCCGGCCGATCTCGGCGTCCTCGCGGCCTTCCTCCGCGGGCTTCCCGGCTCGTACCGGTACGCCGTCGAGGTACGTCATCCCGCGTTCTTCGAGGACGCCAGGGCCGAAGGGCTTCTGGAGAGGGTGCTCTCCGGGGCCGGGGCCGAGTGGGTCCCGTTCGACACCACCGTGCTGTTCCGGAACCCGCCGGCGAGCGACGCCGAGCGGGAGGCGTGGGCGAGGAAACCGCGCATGCCCCGCCGCTCCCGCGCGCTCACCGACCGGCCGATCGTCCGCTACCTCGGCCGGGACGACACGGAGAGCACGGTCGAGGGCTGGCAGGGCTGGGTCGACACGGTCGCCGGGTGGCTGCGCGAGGGCCGTTCGCCGACGATGTTCGTCCACACTCCCGGCAACGCCGACGCCCTCACGCTCGCCC
The DNA here is from genome assembly GCF_055586505.1 of Streptosporangium sp. NPDC050148. Taxonomy (NCBI): domain Bacteria; kingdom Bacillati; phylum Actinomycetota; class Actinomycetes; order Streptosporangiales; family Streptosporangiaceae; genus Streptosporangium; species Streptosporangium sp. NPDC050148. The sequence goes on from NZ_JBVJIA010000011.1 coordinate 143,540, forward strand.
GCCGTTTCCACGACGAGGTGAGGGCCCGCCTGCCGGAGCTGGAGCCGCTGCCCGAACCGCTGTCCGAGCCGTTGCCGGACGAGCCGCTGACCCTCTTCTGACCGGCGGGCCCGCCGCTCCCGGTGGTTCCTCATGGGACCCTGCAGGCCCCGGCGGGGGTGCGGCGCGGTGCCCGGCAGCGTGCGGGCCGTGTACGGGCGGCCGTCCGTGTATCCACCCCGCCGGTGTCCTGTCGGTGGCGTCCGGCATGGTGGTGCCCCGTGACTCACTTCGTCTACCGCACCCACTACGAGGGCCCGCTCGGCAAGCGCGTCCGTCGTCTCCCCGACGCCACGGTGCTCGACTGGTTCCGCCGGGGCTGGCGTACCGTCGTGGACGACCCCGCCGGGGACGCCCGCGCCTGGGTCGCCGCCGAGCTGGGAGGCGACGTCTACGGCCTCCCCACGATCTTCGAGGACGCCCGCGAGCACCACCTCCCGGCCCCGCGTTCCTGGCGCGACCTCGCCGGCATGCTGCCCGAGCACCTGTACCACGAGGGCGACCTGCTGGTCGACGAGCACAGCGTGCGGGTCCATACCGACGACGACGAGGTGGAACTGCCCTACTTCTTCTTCGACGACACCCTCGCCGCCCGGCACCCGGAGCGGGTGGCCTACCTGCTGCACGACGGCTGGCCGCTGCCCGACGACACCCGCGAGGGCGGAACGGGCGCGGGCACCACCCGCGAGCCGGACGCGGGCACCGCCGGTGGATCCGGCGCGGGCGCCTCGCACGGGCCGGACGCGGTCGCCACCCACGCGGTCCTGCTGACCTTCTACGACAGCGAGAGCATCTGCTGGCAGCCCCCGTTCTCCTTCCCGGGCGTCAGGCTGCCCGCGCTGGCGGCGCACCTGCGCGCCACGACCGAGGACCTCGAGGAGTGGCCGCACGAGCTGCTCGTCCTGCGGGCGCTGGTGGCGCCCGAGGACGACGACCTCGGGCCGGCGCTGCGCCGGTGCAACCACTGGCCGTCGTACGACGGGGAGCTTCCGCCCGAGCTGCTCGGCGAGCACGCGGAGGCCCACGCGTTCGCGCTCGGCCGGCTGGAGGAGAGCGCGTCCGGCGGCGACCTCGGCCGCGGCCGCGACCCCTCCAGGACGCTGCTGGAGTGCGGCGCGCACCTGGCGCAGATGTCCATCCACCTGGACGGTCACTTCGGCCACCAGCAGTGGTTCGTCTTCGACGACGTGTGGGCCGGCCGGCACCGGGATCTCGCGGCCTCGCTGCTGCGCTACGCCACCGACTGGGACCCGTTCGGCCCCGAGGAGGACTGACCGGACGGGCGGCGGACGGGCGGCGCGTGATCACGCGCCGTACCGGCCCGGAGGTCCCGGTGGGCGACGGATTTCCAACGCGTTCCAAAATCTCGGTCTGCCGGGCGTCCACATCCCCCACACTCTTCCAACCCCGGGTAAGGACCTGGGGTTTTTTGGTTCTATACCGGCTTTGCGGCGATATCAACCCATTGACCTTCCAACACATACGGGTGTAGATAAAGCTGAAACAACACGGAAACGGCGGTGAATCAACAGCATGTACGCCGAGGAACGGCAGCAGGAGATCCTGCGCCGGGCGCGGACGGTCGGCCGGGTGGACGTGGTGACGCTGGCGGAGGAGTTCGCCGTCACCACCGAGACCATCCGCCGCGACCTGACCGCGCTGGAGCGCTCCGGGGTGCTGCGGCGCGTGCACGGCGGTGCGATACCGGTCGAGCGGCTGGGGTTCGAGCCCGAGCTGGCCGCCCGCGACGAGGTGATGACCGGCGAGAAGGAGCGCATCGCCAAGGCCGCCCTGGCCGAGCTCCCCGAGGACGGCGCGATCATCATCGACGCCGGGTCGACGACCGGCAGGCTGGTCCAGGCGCTGCCGATCGACCGGGAGCTGACCGTGATCGTGAACTCCCCGCCGCTGGCCACGGTGCTGGCCACCCGCGCCAACCTGACAGTGATCATGCTGGGCGGGCGGGTGCGCGGCCGGACCCTGGCCACCGTCGACGACTGGGCGCTGCGGCCCCTGGCCGACCTGCACGTGGACGTGGCCTTCATGGCGGCCAACGGGTGCTCGGTGGCCAAGGGCCTGACCACGCCCGACCCGGCCGAGGCCGCCATCAAGCGGGCGATGATCCGCGCCGCGCAGCGCTGCGTGCTGCTCGCCGACCACACCAAGTTCGCCAACACCTACCTGGCGCGCTTCGCCGCGATCCAGGAGATCGACGTGGTGATCAGCGACACGGGCCTGGACACCGGGATCGCGGCCGAGCTGGCCGCGGCCGGGGCGGAGGTGGTCCGGGCGTGATCGTCACCCTCACCCTCAACCCCAGCCTGGACCGTACGATCGAGATCGGCTCGCTGACCCGCGGGGCCGTCATCCGTGCCGCCGCCGCCCACCTGGACCCGGGCGGCAAGGGCGTCAACGTCTCGCGGGCGCTGCTGGCCAACCGGATCCGTTCCTGCGCGGTGGTCCCGTTCGGCGGCGACGAGGGGCGGAGGCTGGTGAGCCTGCTCTCGATCGAGGGCATCGACATGATCACCGTGCCGGTCTCCGGGTCCACCCGCTCCAACGTCTCCCTGGCCGAGCCCGACGGCACGGTCACCAAGATCAACGAGCCGGGTACCGCCCTGTCCCCGGCCGAGCTCGACACCATCGCCGAGGCCGTGCTCGGCGCGGCCAGCTCCGCGGACTGGGTGGTCGCCTCCGGCAGCCTCCCGCCCCAGGTGCCCAGCGACGTCTACGCGCGCCTGTGCCACCGCTTCGCCGGCGCGGGCATCAACGTCGCGGTCGACACCAGCGGCCCCGCGCTCGTCTCGGCGCTCGCCGGGGCACCGGCGCTGGTCAAGCCGAACCGGGAGGAGCTGGGAGAGGCCACCGGGATGGTGATCGCCTCCCTGGGCGACGCCGTCGCCGCCGCCCGGAACCTGCGGGCGCGCGGGGCGGGCACCGTCCTGGCCAGCCTCGGCGCCGACGGCGCGATCCTCCTGCAGGACGACCAGGTCTGGTACGGCGAGTGCCCGGTCGCCGAGCCGCGCAGCACCGTGGGGGCCGGCGACGCCATGCTCGCCGGGTTCCTGGCCGCCGGGGCACGGGGCGAGGCCGCCCTGGTCGAGGCGCTGGCCTGGGCGACCGCCGCGGTCGGGCTGCCGGGGAGCCGGATGCCGTCACCGCACCACATACGACGCGACGAGGTCCGCGTCACCAGAGCCGACCCCGCCCTGCCGCTGCGGTCCGGGGGCTGACGGCGGCGCGGTACCACCTCCCAGGCCGGCTCAGCCCCGGCCACCCCGGAAGGAGCAGCACAATGAGCACCGACTACACCCCGACCGTCACAGGGACGGGGATGAAGGCGACCATCCAGCGGTTCGGCGGGTACCTGGCCGGAATGATCATGCCGAACATCGGCGCGTTCATCGCCTGGGGCCTGATCACCGCACTGTTCATCCCCACCGGCTGGCTGCCCAACAAGGAGTTCGCCACCCTGGTCGACCCGATCATCAAGTCGCTGCTGCCCATCCTGATCGGCTACACCGGCGGCCGGATGGTGCACGGCCAGCGCGGCGCCGTGGTGGGCGCCGTCGCGACCATGGGCGTGGTCGTCGGGGCCGAGATGCCGATGTTCCTCGGCGCGATGGTCATGGGCCCGCTGGCGGCCTTCGTCCTCAAGCTGGTCGACGGCTTCACCGTCGAGCGGACCAGGGCCGGGTTCGAGATGCTGGTGGACAACTTCACCGCCGGCATCGTCGGCGGCGCCATGGCCCTGCTGGGCCTCAAGGCCATCGGCCCGGTGGTCACCGAGATCACCGGCGCCGCGAGCACCGCGGTCGCCTGGCTGATCGGCCACAACCTGCTGCCACTGGCCTCGATACTGATCGAACCCGCCAAGGTCCTGTTCCTCAACAACGCCATCAACCACGGCGTGCTCGGGCCGCTGGGCGTGGCGCAGGCGGCCGAGCAGGGCAAGTCGATCCTGTTCATGCTGGAGTCCAACCCCGGACCCGGGCTCGGCCTGCTCCTGGCCTACCTGTTCTTCGGCCCCCGCCAGCTCCGCCCCAGCACCCCGGCCGCGATCATCATCCAGTTCTTCGGCGGCATCCACGAGATCTACTTCCCGTACGTGCTCATGAAGCCCCGCCTGATCCTCGCGGTCATCGCGGGCGGCGCCACCGGCGTCATGATCTTCATCCTTACCGGGTCCGGGCTGGTGGCCACGCCGGCGCCCGGCAGCATCTTCGCCTACCTCGCGGTGACGCCCAGGGGCGGGTGGGTCGGCGTCCTCGCCGGCGTCCTGGCCGCGACCCTCGTCTCCTTCGCCGTGGCGTCGGCGCTCCTCGGCTTCGGCCGGGGCGAGAGGGACGAGGTCGGGGAGAACCCCGGCGAGAGCCCCGGACAGACCCGCGCAGAGCCCGAAACCGCACCCGTCGTCAAGGAGGCCTGACCGATGGCCAGCATCGAGAGCAAGGACATCCACAAGATCGTCGTAGCCTGCGACGCGGGCATGGGCAGCAGCGTCATGCTCGCCACCCAGCTCCGCAAGCAGCTCAAGGACCACAACGTGCAGGTGGAGCACGCCCCGGTCAACGCGATCCCCGCCGACGCCGACGTGGTGGTCTGCCACGCGGGCCTGGCGAACCGCGCCAGGGCCAGCGTCCCGGACACCGTGCTGATCCCCTTCCAGGTCTTCATCGGGGACCCGGCGGTGACCAGGCTGGTCAGCACGATCAAGAGCGGCGGCACCGTCGATGCCTGAGACGGCGCCGCTGCCGCTGGACCCGCGCGCCGTCCACCTGACGGCATCGGCCACCGGCCGTGAGGACGCGATCCGCCAGTGCGGGCGGGCACTGCTCGCGGTCGGCGCGGTGGACGGCTCCTACATCGACACCATGCTCGAACGAGAGCGCTCGATCTCCACCTACGTCGGCGAGGGGGTCGCGATCCCGCACGGCACCGCGGCGGCCAAGGACGCCGTCCGGCACGACGCCGTCAGCGTCCTGCGCTTTCCCGGCGGGGTGGACTGGGACGGCGAGCGGGTGACGGTCTGCGTCGGCATCGCCGCCAGGGGCGACGGCCACGTACGGCTGCTCGCCGAGCTCGCCCGGATCCTGATGGACCCCGACCGCGCGCGGGCCCTGCGCGAGGCGACGGAGGTCGCCGAGGTGGTCCGGCTGCTGCAACCGAGTGAAGAGGACGAAGCACTGTGAAGGTCGCCCGTTTCCACACCCCCGGTGACATCCGCGTCGAGGAGGCGCCGGAACCGGTCGCCGGGCCAGGTGAGATCACGATACGCGTGCGCAACTGCTCGACCTGCGGCACCGACGCGAAGATCTACCGGCACGGTCACCACCACATCAGGCCGCCCAGGGTGATGGGGCACGAGATCGCCGGTGAGGTGGTCGAGGGCACCGGCCCGTGGGAGCCGGGGGACCGGGTGCAGGTGATCGCCGCCATCCCGTGCGGTGAGTGCCGGGAGTGCCGCCGGGGCCGGATGACCGTCTGCCCGAACCAGGAGTCGATGGGCTACCACTACGACGGCGGTTTCGCCGAGTACATGGCCGTCCCGGCGAAGGTCCTCGCGGTCGACGGCGTCAACCGCATCCCGGACGGGGTCGGTTTCGCCGAGGCGTCCGTGGCCGAACCGCTGGCCTGCGTGCTCAACGGCCAGGAGCTGGCCCGGGTGGGCGAGGGCGACGACGTGGTGGTCATGGGCTCGGGCCCGATCGGCTGCCTGCACGTACGGCTGGCGCGCTCGCGGGGCGCCGCGCGCGTCGTCCTCGTCGACATCAACGCCGGGCGGCTGGAGATGGCCGCCGGCCTGGTCCACCCGGACGCGGCCGTGCACGGCGAGGACGTGGTGGAGCAGGTGCTCAAGCTGACCGAGGGCAGGGGGGCCGACGTCGTCATCACGGCAGCGGCCTCGGGCGCCGCGCAGGAGCAGGCGCTGCGGATGGCGGCCCGGCAGGGGCGGATCAGCTTCTTCGGCGGCCTGCCCAAGGACGACCCGATCATCCGCTGTGACTCCAACCTGGTCCACTACCGGGAACTGACGATCGTCGGCGCCAACGGGTCCAGCCCCGCGCACAACGCGCGGGCCCTGGGACTGATCGCCGACGGCTCGGTGCCGGTCACCGACCTGATCACGCACCGGCTGCCGCTGGCGGAGGTCCTGGAGGGGATCGCCGTCGTCGGCAGGGGCGAGGCCATCAAGGTGACCATCGAGCCGTGACCACCGGGCCGTGATCGTCGAGCCCTGAGCGGCGCACTCGCACGTACCGCTTCCAGAACGCGCAGAAGGAGAACCGGAGATGCCGGAGAGGACAGTGGTCATCGCGTCGAGCTCGGGTCTGCACGCCCGGCCCGCGAAGATCTTCGTGCAGGCCGCGGCCAGGCAGGGGACGCCCGTGCGGATCCGCGTCGGGGACGGCACGCCCGTACCGGCCAACAGCATGCTCGGCGTGCTGGCGCTGGGCGCGACGCACGGCACAGCGGTCACGCTCGACGCGGAGGGGCCGGGCGCCGACGAGGCGCTCGACGCGCTGGCCGAGGTGCTCGCCCGCGACCTCGACGCCGACGAGAGCCCCGGTAAGAGCGCCGGTGGGGGCGCCGGTGGGAACGTCCATGGCTGAGACGCTGACCGGCCTGGGGGTGAGCCCCGGGCGGGCTGCCGGGCGGACGTGCCGGATGGCCGGTCCGCCCGCGCTGCCGGGCCGCGTCCCGGTCGCCGACCCCGGGGCCGAGCTCGAACGGGCCCTGGGGGCCCTGCGGGCCACGGCCGCCGAGCTGGCGGCGCGCGCGGAGAAGGCCTCCGGTGCCGAGGCGAAGGCCATCCTGGAGGCGCAGTCCTTCATCGCCGACGACCCCGGCCTGCACGCGTCCGTCGAGACGGCCGTCGGGGCGGGGGCGGACGCGGCGCACGCCATCGACGAGGCCTGCGCCCACCACCGGGGCGAGCTGCTGGCGGCGGGCGGTCACTTCGCCGAGCGCGCCGCCGACCTCGACGACATTCGCAACCGGGCCGTCGCGACGGTGCTGGGCCTGCCCGTCCCCGGAGTGCCCGACCCCGGCCACCCGTTCGTCCTGCTCGCCGAGGACCTTTCCCCGGCCGACACGGTGAACCTGGACCCCGCCTCCGTCCTGGCGCTCGTCACCTCCGCAGGGGGCCCGACCAGCCACACCGCCATCCTGGCCCGCGCCCGGGGCCTGCCCGCCGTGGTGGCCTGCCGGGGCGCGGGCGAGATCCCCGACGGGACGTGGGTGTCGGTCGACGGCCTGCGCGGCGAGGTGGAGACCGGGATCGGCGAGGAGGCCGCGGCCGCGATCCAGCGCCGGGCCGAGGACGCCCGGCGCCGCCCGTCCGCGAGCAGCGGTCCCGGCCGGACCGCCGACGGCCACCCGGTCGGGCTCCTGCTCAACATCGGCTCGGCCGCCGACCTCGCACCACCGGGCGCGGGCCACGCCTCCGCGGCGCGGGGAACCGGGCAGGTGGACGCCGAGGGGGTGGGGCTGTTCCGCACCGAGTTCCTCTTCCTGGACCGGCGCGAGGCTCCGGGACACGAGGAGCAGGTGGCCGCGTACGCGGCGGTCCTCCGGGCCGCGCCGGGCGGTCACGTCGTGATCCGCACCCTGGACGCGGGCACGGACAAACCACTGCCGTTCCTGGGCCTGGCCGAGGAGACCAACCCGGCCCTGGGCGTACGGGGACTGCGGGTGTCGCGGGTCAGGCCCGAGGTGCTCGACGCCCAGCTCGACGCCATCGCCGAGGCCGCCCGGACGACCGGGATCGAGCCGTGGGTGATGGCGCCCATGGTGACGACGGTGGGGGAGGCGGCCGACTTCGCCGGCCGGGCCCGCGCCCGGGGGATCGCGCGGGTCGGGGCGATGGTGGAGGTCCCCGCCGCCGCGCTGCGCGCCGGGCGCCTGCTGGACGAGCTGGACTTCCTGAGCGTCGGCACCAACGACCTGAGCCAGTACGCCTTCGCCTCCGACCGGCAGCACGGCGAGCTCGCCGACCTGCTCGACCCTTGGCAGGCGGCGCTGCTGCGGCTGGTCGCGGACTGCGCGGCGGCCGGGCGGGAGGCGGGCAGACCCGTGGGGGTGTGCGGGGAGGCCGCCGCGGACCCGCTCCTGGCGACCGTCCTGGCCGGGCTGGGCGTCACCAGCCTGTCGATGTCCGCGTCCGCCGTGCCCGCGGTGCGGGAGAGCCTCGCCGCACACTCCCTGGCGCGGTGCCGCGAACACGCCAGGATCGCCCTGGACGCCGACGACCCGGCCCAGGCCAGAAGGCTGGTCGCCGGGGACCGGTGAGCGCGGCCCGGCCGGGTCCCTCGACGGTGACCGGGGATCGGCCCCAGGCGCCCGGCCGGCCCCGGTGAGAGGCCGGGTCCCGCGAGAGGCCGCTGTCGTAAGAGGTCGCCCTCGCAAAAGGAAAGGCGGGTCACGGCCGTGACCGCGTGCGCCGGTACCGTCCGGGTGACATGCCGAACTCCCGCTTGAACGCCCTGGCGAAGGCGAACTCCGAGGAGTACCCGCTGCTCTCCGCGACCACCCGCAGCGGCGCCTCGCCCGTGGCGAGGAGCCTTCCGGCCACGGTCATCCGCCACCACGTCAGGTACGCCAGCGGCGGCTGCCCCACGACGGCCGCGAACCGCCTGGCGAAGGCCGCCCGCGACAGCCCGGCCCGGGCGCCGAGCGCCTGCACGGTCCACGCGTGGGCGGGGTCGCGGTGCAGGGCGTGCAGCGCGCCGGCGATCGCCGGGTCGGCCAGCGCCGCCGCCCAGCCGGTGACGGCCTGTCCGGCGTGTTCGTGCAGCCAGGCCCGCAGGATGTAGAGCAGCATCGCGTCGAGCAGCGCGGGCACCAGCGCTCCGGAGCCGGGGCCGGGCTGGTCGAGTTCGGCGCCCAGCAGGTCGACGGTGGCGCGCAGCGCCGGGTGCGCGCCGATCCTGGCCGGCAGGTGCACCAGGTCGGGCAGTCCCGACAGCAGCGGGTGCGCCCGCGCGCGGCTCAGCCGGTAGGCGCCGCACAGCAGCACGGAGGCCGGTCCCGGGCCCGGTGGCGCCTCCTCGGTCAGCACCCACTCCCCGCTCTCGTCCTGGACGACGTCCACCGGCGGTGTCGCGGGGTCGTCGGCGATGACGTGGCCGCGGCCGTGGGCCAGGAACACCACGTCGCCGACGGTGAGCCGGATCGCCTCCCGCTCCGGCATCAGCAGCCAGCACGACCCCTGCAGCACGACGTGGAAGCCCGCCCCGCCGGAGGGGGCGAAGCGCAGGCCCCACGGGGCGGGCAGGCAGGTGCGCGAGGAGTGCGGCACACCGGTGCGCATGGCCATGATCGCGTCGCTCAGCACGTCCATGACGGGAGCCTAGCCCTTCGTCCATCGGACGAGACGCACGGACAAGAACGACAGATCCTGCGGCATGGAGCGTCTCCGGTGAGGTCTCGTAGCGTCGTGGCATGACGACATACGCGCGCACCGTGCGCTTCGACGAACTCGGTGGTCCCGACGTGCTGAGGATCGAGGAGGTCGAGCTCCCCGGGCCCGGGCCGGGCGAGGTCAGGGTCCGGATCGAGGCCATCGGGATCAACCGGGCCGAGGCGATGTTCCGTTCCGGTGGCTACTACTACTCACCCACGCTGCCCGGCTCCCGGATCGGTTTCGAGGCGGCGGGGACGGTCGAGGAGGTCGGGCCGGGCACGACGGGGTTCGCGCCGGGCGACGCGGTGTGCGTCGTCAGCGACGAGGAGATGTCACGGCACGGCGTGTACGCCGAGCGGGTGAACGTCGCGGCACGCCTGCTCCTGCACCGTCCCGGCACGATCGACGCCGTCACCGGCGCGGCCGTGTGGACCACGTACCTGACCGCCTACGGCGCGCTGGTCGAGGTGGGACGGCTCAGGGCGGGCGACGCGGTGATGATCAACGCCGCGTCCAGCGGGGTCGGGCTGGCGGCGATCCAGGTCGCAGGGCAGCTGGGGGCCGTGCCCGTCGCGGTCACCCGGAGCGCGGGCAAGGCCGCCCGGCTGCTGGAGGCGGGGGCGGCCCACGTGCTCGTCGAGGGGGAGGGCGGCGACCTCCCCGGCCGGGTGCGGGAGGTCACCGGTGGCCGGGGTGCGCGCATCGTCCTCGACGCGGTCGCCGGTCCGGGCCTGAGCGAGACCGCGCTCGCGGTGGCGCCGGACGGGCTGCTGATCGTGTACGGCTGGCTGGACCCGCGACCGGCCCCCCTGCCCCTGAACTGGCCGCTGACCGTGCACGGCTTCACCGTGGACCTCGTCACCGCCGACCCCGGGCGCCTGGCGCGCGCCAGGGCCTTCATCGAGGCGGGCCTGCGCGCCGGGACGCTGGCCCCCGTCGTCGACCGCACGTTCGACCTGGCCGACATCGTCGAGGCCCACCGCCACCTGGAGTCGAACACCCGGTTCGGCAAGATCGTCGTCACCGTACGGCACTGACGGCCGATCCCGGCGTACGGCGGACCGGGTGACGGCCGGCGGCCACCGGAGCGGTCACCGGGTCCGGCGGCTCAGGGCGATCACCGTCAGGGCGGCCAGCGCCGTCAGGAGCGCGACTCCGATCCAGGCGACGGCGGTCACTCCGGTGGTGAAGGAGTGCTCGCGCTGCAGGAACGTGCCGATGCTGCCCAGCACGGCGACGCCGAGGGCGAGCCCGAGCTCCACACTCGTCTCCGACAGGGCGGAGGCCGATCCGGCCCGTTCGGCCGGTGCGGCGTTCAGGACCGTTTCGGTGCCCAGCGCCATGATCGGTCCCGACCCGAGGTAGACGAGGACCATGCCGGCGACCAGCGTCCCGACCCCGGGTCCGCCGTCCAGCCGGGTGAGGAGCAGGAACCCCGAGGCCGACACCGTCAGTGAGAGCGCGAGGAGGCGGGGGAGCGGGATCCGGCGTACCAGCATCGGCGCCACCACGGAGGTGAGGATCATCGCAAGTGCCGAAGGGAGCAGCCACAACCCGGCGCCGAGCGGCGACAGGCCGACGACCCGCTGCAGGTAGAGCGTGACGAACAGGTACATGCCGGCGACGCACGCCAGGCTGACCAGCAGCACCGTCAGCGCCACCCGGAACGGGCGGTCGGCGAACAGCCGTACGTCGACGAGCGGGGAGGCGAGCGTGCGCTGCCGCCGCAGGAACACGGTGACCGCCACCAGGCCCGCGCCGACGGCGAGCAGCGCGAGCGTGGGGTGGCCGCCCTCGGCGAGGCGCTTGATCCCGTACACCACCGGCAGGATCCCCGCCAGCGACAGCAGCACGCTCACCAGGTCCGGCCGCCCGGCCCCGGCGTCGCGGTGCTCGGGCAGCAGCACCGGCCCCGCGACCAGCAGCAGGGCCATCACCGGTACGGCGAGCAGGAACGCCGACCCCCACCAGTAGCGCTCCAGCAGGATCCCGCCGGCCACCGGCCCGAGCGCCACGCCCCCGGACAGGCCGGCGCCCCAGACGCCGATGGCGACTCCGCGCTGCCGCGCGTCGCGGAACATGCCGCCGATCAACGCGAGGGTGGAGGGCATCAGGGTCGCCCCGGCGATGCCGAGCAGCCCGCGCGCCAGGATGAGCAGCTGCGCGGTCGGCGCGTAGGCGGCCACCACCGAGGCGACCAGGAAGGCCGCGGCACCGATCAGCAGCAGCCGGCGCCGGCCGACACGGTCGCCCAGCGTGCCCATCGTCACCAGGAACCCCGCGATCAGGAACCCGTACGCGTCGGCGATCCACAGCAGTTCGCCGGGGCTCGGCCGCAGATCCGCGGTGAGGCTGGGGATCGCCAGGTAGAGCACCGTGACGTCCATGGACAGCAGCAGCGTGGGCAGGACGAGCACCGCGAGGCCGAGCCATTCGCGGGGTCCTGCGGACAGATCAACCGTTCTCTCGGACATGATCGAACGCTAAAGTCTCACATGTATGTCAGGGTCAAGGGCGGACCGGGAGGCGGCGTGCGCATCGGGGAGCTGGAACGCAGGACGGGCGTCAGCCAGCGGCTGCTGCGCTACTACGAGGACCAGGGGCTGCTGCGCCCGCGTCGCCTGTCCAGCGGGTACCGCCAGTACGACGAGACCGACGTCGCCACGGTCGCCAACATCCGCAACCTGCTCGCCGCGGGGTTGTCCACCGCGACCATCGCCGACCTGCTGCCGTGCATGGGCACGGCGGGCGGGCGGCTGATCGCCGACTGCCCCGAACTGCTGCTCGACCTCTACCGGGAACGCGACCGGATCACCTCCGCCATCACCAGGCTGAGCACCGCGCTGCAGACCCTGGAAGGCGTGATCGACACGGCGCCGCCCTCCACCAGGCAGGCGGTCCTCGACCTCCGCGTCGCCGACTGAGGCCCGGACGCCTTCCGGAAGCGGCACGCCATGTCCCGCCGAACCGGAAGCGGCACGCCGCGTCCCGGTGACCGGGCGGGCCCGGACGCTCACGACGATCGGGCGAGGCGGAACCCGAGGTCGTCGATGCGGAGGGTCGGGTGACTCTTGCGGCGGCAGGAGGCCCGGCATCCCCGGGGCGGGTCGTACGCGCTCCCGCCGCGGAAGACCCGGTAGGGGCCGTAGACGCCGGGATCGTAGAGGTCCCAGCACCACTCCCACACGTTGCCGATCATGTCGTACAGGCCCCAGGCGTTGGGCGCCCTGGTCGCGACGTCGTGCAGCCGCTCGCCGGAATTGCCCCGGTACCAGGCGATCTCGTCCAGCTCTCCGTAGCGGACGCCGGAGCTCCCGGCCCGGCAGGCGTACTCCCACTCCGCCTCGGTCGGGAGACGGTACCCCCCGGCCGCCTCGTCGCGGACCACGTCCCGCCCGTCGGGGTCGTCACCCGTCGTGTAGCAGGGGTCGAGACCGGTGGCCCGCGAGAGCAGGTTGCAGAACAGGATCGCGTCCTTCCAGGACACCTCGGTCACCGGCGTCCGCGGGCCCGCCGGGCTCACCGTGCCCGCCGGGGCCTCGCCCGCGACGGCGCGGTACAGCTCACGGGTCACGGGACGGGACGCCAGCCGGAAGGCGCCGAGCTCGACCTTCCAGGTCGTCCTGGTGCCCTCGTCGCGCAGGAAGACGTTCCCGGCGGGGATCTCGGCCATGTGCTCGGTGTGCTCGGTGTGCTCGGTGATCGTCCGGTGCAGCGTCGGTTCGGGACTCATCGCGGGCCTCACCCTATACGTCCGGTGGCCGCGGCCCCGCTCGCGAGGGTGAGCGCGTACCGGGCCCCCGCAGGCCGCCGCGCACCGATGACCCTCGTATCCCGCGGCCCCGGCGGCCCCGCACCGCCGGTCCGCGGCACGGGTGGCCCCCGTCGGCGCCGTGACCCTCAGGCGTGGTTTTTGTCCTTTTTGGGGGTTCGTGGAGGTGGGCGCTGGTCACGGCCGGGTACGCGGCGTTCATGAGCGACGAACGCGAGCCCGAAGAACCGCAGGTGGGCGACGCCGTCACCTGGCAGAGCCATGGGGTCACCACCTCGGGCCGGGTGGAAGAGAAGATCACGCGGCGGACCGAGAAGGCCGGGCGCACCGTCGACGCCTCCGCCGACGATCCCCAGTACCTCGTCCGCAGCGACAAGAGCGGCAGGACCGCCGTGCACAAGCCGTCGGCGCTGCGGAAGAAGGATCATGAAGACTGAGGGCAGGGACCGGATCGCCGCGGATTTCGACCGGGCGGTCAACATGACGGCCGCCGAGCTGGAGGGCTGGCTCGGCACCGACGAGTCCAAGGCGGTCGGTGACAGCTCCGGTGGCGGCGAGTCGACGGGCCACCGTTCCGGCCGCCGGATCATCGAGATCCTGCGCAAGCGCCGGAGCGACCTGGACGACGACGACTACGCCCACATGCGGAAGGTCGTCGGGTACGTCCACCGCCACCTGGCGCAGCGTCCCGGGGGAGACGTCGCCGAGACCCCCTGGCGGCGCTCCCTGATGAACTGGGGGCACGACCCGCTCAAGTGAGGCCGGGCTCCGGGGATCTCGGCGGGTCCTGACCACCGCTCGGGACGGGCGCCCCTGACGCGTGCCCGGACGTCCCCGATCCGCGCCCGGAGCCTTCACGCCGGTGAGCGGGACTTGAGTCTCAAGCCGCTTGAGACCTCATAGTGACGGCATGGACGAAAACGAGCCGTACCCGATCGGGAACGTGGCGCGCCGGACCGGTCTGAGCGTCAGCGCCGTCCGGTACTACTCCGATGCCGGGATCATCACACCCACCCGCGTGACCGAGGCGGGCCACCGCCTCTACGACATCCGGGCGATCGCCCGGCTGGAACTCATCCGTACCCTTCGCGACCTGGACGCCGGCCTGGACGACATCCGCCGGCTGCTCGACGGTGAGACGTCACTGCAGGATCTCCTCGCGACGCACCTGGAGCTCGTCGAGCGTCAGGAGCGCGACCTGCGGGCCAGACGGGCCGTGCTGAGGACCCTCGTCAAGCAGGGGGGCACGGCAGCGCAGGTGGCCCTGATGCACAAACTCGTCTCGATGCCCGACGAGGAGCGTGAGCGGCTCGTCGACGACTTCTGGAACGAGGTCGGCGAAGCCCTCGACGTTCCCCCGGGTTTCGTCGAGCGGTTGCGGACGACGCGGCCGCGTCTGCCGGAGGACCCCACCGCCGCCCAGCTCGAAGCCTGGATCGAGCTGGCCGACCTGGTACGGGGCGAGGAGTTCCGTGGCGCGGTCCGTTCCTGGCTCCGGGACGCCTACGGCACGTTCCCGGGACGGCGCCTGGCCGCCGCGCCGGTGTGGGACTTCATCCACACGGAGGGGGCGAAGGTGGGGGAGGAGCTCTTGGAGGGGTATCGTTCCGGGCTGCCGGCGGACTCTCCCGCGGCGCGGGAGCCGGTCGCCCGCATGGCGAACGCGACCGCCGAGGTCTTCGGCGGGCAGGTCACGGCCGGATCGCGGGACCGGCTGGCCGAGGCCTTCCTGCTCGCCGAGAGGATCCAGCGCGAGGACTCCCCGGAGGAGGCCCGCTACTACGCCACTCATGGCAGGTACCTGTCCCTGGTGGCCGTGATCAACGGGACGCCGCCCGACACGGGCGAGGAGGGACCCGCGTTCTTCACGTGGATCGCGGCGGCTCTTCGTGCCTCGGCCCGGCGAGACGGTGAGCCGGGTACGCCGGATACGCCCGCGGGCTCCCGCGCCCGGATAACCGGGTGAGCCCGGGACGCCGACCCTCTACCCTGCCGGTCATGACCGTGGGATTGCTGTTCTGTGCCGATCCGCTCCGGCCCCGGCGGGCCGATCCGCATTTCGAGCCGGAGGCGCGGGCCGTCCGCGCGTCGGAGGGCCGGTCGGCGCTCATCGACCACGACGCGCTCGTGGCGGGCCGGGCCGGCGAGGCCGTGGCGCGGGTGCCGCCCGGGTTCGGGCCGGCCTGGTACCGGGGCTGGATGCTGCGTTCCGAGCGGTACGCCGAGCTGGAGCGGGCACTGCTCGCCCGGGGATGCCGGCTGCTCACCGGTGGCGAGGCCTACCGGTCGGGCCACGAGCTGCCGGGCTGGATCGACGCCTTCCGGGAGCTGACCCCGGAGACGGTCGTCCTGCCGCTGACGCCCGGGGAGGGCGCTGTGCCGACGGACCTGCCGACGGACCTGCTGGCCAGGTCGGCGGCCCGGCTCGGGGGCGGCGCGTTCGTGGTGAAGGACTACGTCAAGTCGCGCAAGCACGAGTGGTCGCAGGCCTGCTACGCCCCCGATCCGGCCGCGCTGGAGCGGGTGGCGGCCAGGTTCGTCGAGCTGCAGGGAGAGGACCTGACCGGAGGGCTGGTGATCCGCAGGTTCGAGGAGTTCGAGGACGGTCAGGTGCGCGTCTGGTGGCTCGACGGCGAGCCGGTGCTCGTCGGCCCGCACCCGGACGAGCCGGACGGCGGGACGGCCGCGCCCGAGGACCTGGAGGAGGTGCGGGCGGCGGTCCGGAGGCTGGGGTCCCGCTTCGTCACGACCGATCTGCTGCGGCGGTCCGACGGTGTCTGGAGGGTCCTGGAGGTGGGCGACGGCCAGGTGAGCGACCGGCCGTCGAGCACGGACCCGGCCGTGCTGATCGAGGCGCTCCAAGGCGTCGGCGACACGACCGGCGGATGAGCGGCGCCCTCGCCGGGAACGCCCGCGGGAGCGGGGGACGACGATCTCCAGAAGGGTTCCCCGGACGGCTTCCCGAGGCATCGTCCCAGCTCAGGAAGGGTGTCGTGGTTTCGGTAGGGACCTCCGGGGTAATGCACATAATGCATTAATTCAGACCCCAGCACCTTCCAGAGAGCAGGGGAGACGAGACACATGAGCAACCCTCAGACAGTCCCGAGCCAGTCGACCGGCCGTCCGAACGCAGCGCGTCACGAGGACCACACGACGGAGACGCGACCGGCGTTCAAGACGACCGAGTTCATGGTCTATATCGCCGCGGTGGTCGCGGTCGTCATCACGGCCCTGGTCGTCGGCGACGACGTCCGCGGTGGCGGCGGCGACCCCTTCGGGGCCGAGCAGGCCATCCGGTACATCACCTTCCTGACCATCGGCTACATGGTGGCCCGGGGGCTGGCGAAGGCCGGGAGCTGGGCGCGGCACGACGACCGCCGCTGAGGCGGCCGCCGTACCGGCTCGAAGACCACCGGGCACGTCCGGCACCGTGAACGCGCCTCGGCGGTTCGGGGAACCCGGAAAGGGGCCTCGGGGGAGAAGTTCCTCGCGAGGACGTCGCGTGAGTCCCGCACGGGCCGCGCGACGATCCCGCGAGATCACCCGAAGGCCGTGACGGCCGTGCGGCGGCGCGGACGGGGGTCACCGCCCCGTGTCGCGCCGCTCACGTGCCCCGGCGCACCGCCGGGCACGGCGACGGGCCCACGAGGCGACGGGCCCGCGCGGCCCACGAGGCACCTGACCCGCACGACGCCGGACCGGCACGACGGCGGACCGGCCGACGACCGGAAGACGACCGTGATCCGGCCGGAAGCCCCGAGGGCGAGGCCCGGTCTCAGGAGGTCAGCAGTGCCGCGTAGCGGTCGAGGTCGACGTTGCCGCCACTGACGATCACTCCCACCCGCCGCCCGCGCAGCCCCTCCGCGCTTCTCCTGACGGCCGCGAACCCCAGGCACCCGGTGGGCTCGACGATGATCTTCATGACGGTCCCGAAGACCCGCATGCTCCCGACGAGCTCGGCGTCGGTGACGGTGAGGATGTCGTTGACCTCACGACGGATGATCTCGAACGGGTGGGCGCCGATGTGCTGGGTCTGCGCGCCGTCCGCGATGGTCCTCGGGGTGTCGATGTGGACGATGGAGCCCTGGATCAGCGACCGCCGGCCGTCGTCGCCCGCCTCGGGCTCGACGCCGTACAGCGCGCAGCCTGGTGAGAGCGCGCGCGTCGACAGCGCGGTGCCCGCCAGCAGCCCGCCCCCGCCCAGCGGGACGAAGAGCGCGTCGAGGTCACCGACCTCCTCGAAGAGCTCCGCGGCGGCGGTGCCCTGACCGGCGATCACGTCCGGGTGGTCGTACGGCGGGATCAGGGTGAGGCCGCGCTCGGCGGCCAGCGCGCGGCCGATCTCCTCGCGGTCCTCGGTGTAGCGGTCGTAGACGACGACCTGCCCGCCGTAGCCCTTGGTGGCCTGCACCTTCGAGGCCGGCGCGTCGTGCGGCATGATGATCGTGGCCGGGATGTCCAGCAGCCGGGCCGACAGGGCGATCGCCTGGGCGTGGTTGCCCGAGGAGTAGGTCACCACGCCCGCGCGGCGCTGGTCCGGGGTGAACCGGGACAGGGCGTTGAACGCCCCGCGGAACTTGAAGGCGCCCATGCGCTGGAAGTTCTCGCACTTGAACACGACGTCGGCGCCGAGCTCCTCGTTGATCCGCCGCGAGCGCAGCACCGGGGTGCGATGGGCGTACGGCGCGATGCGGGCGGCGGCACCCCGCACGTCCTGGTACGTCGTTGACCGGAGCATCGATCCGCCTTTCCTGGTTCTCCTCGGAGGAAATCGTATGTTCCCGGGATCGATGCGGCGCCCCTGCCCTCCGTACCGCCGCCCGGCGCCCCTCCGCAGCACAGGGCGCGGATCCCCTCCGCACCGGCGGCCGGGACGCGGTACGGCCTCCGGAAGCGGGGACCGGCCGATTCGACAGGTGATTAGCTAATTGCCATAATGCCGTAGTGATCGACGTGGATCTGGTCAAGGCGCTGGCCAGCGACAAGCGGCTGCTGATCCTGGAGTGGCTGCGCGACCCCGAGCGGCACTTCCCGCCGCAACGCGACGGCGACCTGGTCCGTGACGGGGTCTGCTCGCTGTTCATCGCCGAGAAGCTGGGAGTGAGCCAGCCGACCTGCGGCGAGCACCTGAAGGTGCTGGGCCGGGCGGGGCTGATCCGCGGCACGAAGATCAAGCAGTGGGTGTTCTACCGGCGTGACGAGGACCGCATCGCGGAGGCCAAGGAGTTGTTGAGCGGTGACTGGTGATGTGCGGGGCGGTGCCGCGCCGGCCGTGGCGGCGGGCCTCGACCCCTACGAACGCCTGATCGCGGACCTGGAGGCCGGTGGCGCGCGCTACCGGCTGATCGACCACCCGCCCGAAGGACGCACCGACCTGGTCAGCGCCCTGCGCGGGCACGACGTCGCGCAGGCCGCGAAATGTCTGATCGTCATGGTCAAGGTCGGCAAGAAGCAGACCCGGCACGTGCTGGCCGTGGTGCCCGGCGACGCCCGCCTGGACCTGCAGGCGATCAAGGTCCTGCTGGGCGGGACCTACGTCGCCTTCGCGGCCAGGGACAGGGCCGAGGAGCTGGCAGGCAGCGTGAGCGGCACCGTGCTGCCGTTCTCCTACGACCCCCGGCTGGAGCTCGTCGCCGACCCGGCGCTGCTCGCGTCGCCGGAGCTGTTCTTCAACGCCGCCCGGCTGGACCGCTCGATCGCGCTGGCCACCGACGACTACGTGCGCCTGGCCGCCCCCCGGATGGCGCCCGTCACCGCCGCACCCTGACCGTCCCCGGCCGAGTCGGCCGAACCGCCCGAGTCGACCGAACCGGCCGAACCGGCCGCGAGACGCTCCCGGCCGGACCCGGTCGCGTCAGCGGAACGAGCAGCGGGGCGAGCGAGTCGGGGACCGGGCCGGTGGTCCGCAGCCCGGGGTACTGGCGCTGGCCGCCCTCCCGGTGCGGCGCGGCCGACAGCTGACGGCCGATCCGCATCGCCAGGGCCGCGCCGTGGTCGCGCCGTGGTCGCGCCGTGGTCGCGCCGCACCTGGTTCAGGCAGAGGTCGACGGTCGTGGCCGAGGCGCCGGCCGTCGCCACGTCACCGTGGTCCACGTACAGCACGGACGCGTCCGGACGGATCCGGGGGTAGCGGGCGGCGAGCTCGTCGGCCAGCTCCCAGTGGGTGGCGGCGGCGCGGCCGTCCAGCAGGCCGAGGCTCGCCGGAACGTGGATGCCCGAGCAGATGGCCATGATCCGCATGCCGCGGGCATGGGCCGCGAGGACGGCCGCGCCCAGCTCGGGGAGACCTCCGGGCCCGCGCACCAGCCGGAGACGAGCAGGGTGTCGGCCTCGGCCAGGGCCTCCAGCCCGCGCTCGACGATCACGTCGACGCCCATGGTCGTCCGTACGGGCCCCGGACGCTCGGCGCAGAGCGAGAACGTGTAGTGCTCGGGGATGTCCGGGCCGTGGTAGCCGAAGACGGCGGAGGCACTGGTCACCGGGTACATCTCCTGGACCGGGCCGACCAGGGTGACCACGCGGTGTCTCATGGCACGAATGTACCTAATGATGTCATTGTGGACGCCTGTGGTGGGCTTCCGGGATGTCCAGGATGGGAGCTCATGGAGCTCAGGACATGACCGCGCTCGTCGGTCGCGAACCGTCCCTCGCCGTGCCGGACAGGCTCTGGACCAGGGACTTCACGCTGTATTTCGGTGCCCGCGTGGTGTCGCTGCTCGGTGACGCGATGATGCCCGTCGCGACGGCGCTGGCCGTGGGCGCGATCTACGGGGTGGCCGGCGTCGGCTACGTGCTGGCCGTCTGGACCGCCCCGTTCGTGATCTTCGTGTTGTTCGGCGGGGTGTTCGCCGACCGGGTGGGCGCCCGGACCATGATGGTCGGCGCGGACGTCGTCCGGATCTTCACCCAGACCGCGGTGGCCGTCGCCTTCTTCACCGGCGTCCCGCCGCTGTGGCTGCTGATGTCCGCCTCGTTCCTGTCCGGGGTGGCCGCCGCGATGTTCCAGCCCGGCGTCAACGGCATGGTCCCCCTCGTCGCCAGGGACCCGCAGCGCGCCAACGGCACCCTGAAGATCGCCGACGCGGCCACCCAGCTCGGCGGGCCCGTCCTCGCCGGCCTGCTGATGGCGCTGACCGGCGCGGGCGCCGTGTACGCCGTGGACGCGGGGACCTTCCTGCTCAGCGGCCTGTGCCTGGTCTTCATCCGGCTCGCACCGGCCGCCGGGGCCGCGGAGCGCTCGACGGTCCTGCGCGACCTGCGCCGGGGCTGGACGGAGTTCCGCTCCCGGAGCTGGATGTGGTCGGTGATCCTCATCTGGGTGTTCTTCGGCATCCTGGTCTTCGGCCCCTACATCCCGCTGAGCTCGCGCCTGATCGGCGACCGCCTCGGCGAGGCCGCCTACGGCTGGGTGATGGCCGGCCTCGGCGCGGGCACGGTCGTCGGCGGGCTGATCGCGATCCGGTTCCGGCCCTCGCGGCCGCTCGCCGCGGGCGGGGCGGCCATGGTCGGGTTCGCGTTCATCCCGCTGTCGGTGACGCTGGAGCTGCCGTTGCCGCTGCTCATGGCGGGCCACCTGGTGGGCGGGATGTCCTGGGCGTTCTGGTCGGTGATGTGGTCGACGAGCGTCCAGACGCAGGTCACCCCCGACGTCCTCAACCGGGTCACCGCCTACGAGGTGGCCGGGTCGGTGGCCGGGGTCGCCGTCGGGCAGGCGCTGGTGGGGCCGGTCTCCGAACTCGTCGCCCCCCTGGACCTGCTGCTCGTCTCCACCGGCGTCAGTTTCGCGGTCTGCGCGGCACTGCTGCTGACGCCACCGATCCGGCGGCTGCGCCGCGTCTGAGCCCGGCGTGAGCCCCGCGTGATCCTCGCGTGACCGGCGCGCCGGGCGGGTCCGCGGGCTACCATCGGACGGTCCGGCGCGACAGGCGTGCCGGGCCCTCGTCCGGGCGGTTCCGGCGAGGCCGGGTAGAGCGTCGTGATTCTCTGTGCAGGCGGTGTCGTGGTGGCAGTCGGTACGATTCTCCGGTTCGACGAGGTGCGCGGATACGGGTTCATCGCCGCGCTGGGTGGTGGCGAGGACGTGTTCTTCCACGCCAACGACTTCGGTGAGAACAGGCATGTGGTCCAGCCCGGTCTCCGGGTCGAGTACGAGGTCATGGAGGGCGAGCGCGGGCTGAAGGTGTCGACCGTCAGCCTGCTGGACCCGCCCCCGGTCCGGCGGCCGGTCACGGTGGCGCCGATTCCGGGGGCGACGGCGCAGGCGTCGCCCGCCACGGGCGCCTCCGGGCAGGCCGGCGACGACGAGGGCGTGTGCGACGTGCTGTCGGCGAAGTCGTTCAACGGCGCGGTCACCGAGCTGCTCATCGAGCACGCGCCCACGCTGACGGGCGCGCAGATCGGCCAGGTCAGGCAGCGTTTCCTCGCGTTCGCCCGGTCCCACGGCTGGGTCGACGACTGACACCCCCGCGCGACCGGCACGTCCCGGGGGGGGTGTCCCGCCGCCCAGGAGGGGGGGGTCCCGGGGGGGGCGAAAGGGGGGGGGGGGGGGAGAGAAAGGGGTGGGGGGGGGGGGGGTGGT
>NZ_JBVJIA010000011.1:165342-251873 GCF_055586505.1 Streptosporangium sp. NPDC050148
GCCCCTCCCCCCCCCCCCCCCTCTCCCCCCCCCCCCCCCCCCCCCCCCCCCCCCCCCCCCCCCCCCCCCCCGGGGTCCGGGGGGTCAGTTGCCGAAGGAGAACCAGTTGAGGTTCACGAAGTCGGCCGGTTGCCCGCTGCTGAAGGTGATGTAGACCGTGTGGGTCCCGGTCACCCCTGAGATGTTGGCCGGGATCGTACGCCAGCTCTGCCAGCCTCCCGTGTTGCCGAGCGCGAAGTCACCGATCGGCGGGGCCGTCGGGCTGCCCAGGCGCACCTGCACCAGCCCGCTGACCCCGGCCGCCGCACCGGACGCGACCCGGGCCTTGAACTGCGTGGCGGCCGCGGAGCCGAAGTTCACGCCGTCGAAGCGCAGCCAGTCACCGTTGCCGATCTGCGCGACGTTCTGCCCGCCGCCGGTGTCGGTCGTGGTCTCCACCGACGTGCCCGACTGCGCCTGGTGGCGCTCGGCCTGGATGGTCGAGCGGGCGTCCACCCCGCCCGGAGGGGGAGTGGGCGTCGGGCTCGGGCCGGGGCCGGAGCCGCTCTGCCAGACGGCCACGTAGTCGACGAGCATCGGGCGGCCGGGGACCGTGGCGGCGGTCGGCGTCTGCCCGGCCAGGGCGTTGGGGAAGGCCCCGCCCATGGCCACGTTGAGCAGCAGGAAGTACCCCTGGTGGCCGGTCATGTTGTTCCAGGTGGTGGCGTCGAACTGCGCCTGGCTGACGCTGTGGAACTGCTGGCCGTCGACGTACCAGCGCAACTGGTTCGGGCTGATGCTGCGGTCCCACTCGAAGCGGTAGGTGTGGAACGCCGACTGGCAGGTGGAGCCGGGGCACGGCCTGCTCGCGCCCAGGCCGGTGGTCTCGTTGCAGGGCCCGCCGGGGTTCACGCCGCAGTGCAGCACGCCCCAGACGGAGTTGATGCCGTTGACGTTCTCCATGATGTCGAACTCGCCGATGCCCGGCCAGTTCCAGTAGCTGCCCCGGTACGGCGCGCCCAGCGCCCAGAAGGCGGGCCAGTAGCCCAGCGCGGCGTCACCGGTGACGTTGGGCATCTGGATGCGGCCCTCGATGCGCAGGATGCGCCCGTCGGCGGGCTTGAAGTCCGAACGGCGGGTCTCGATGCGGGCCGACGTCCACTCGTTGCCGTTCTTCAACGGCGTGATCCGCAGGTTCCCGCCGCCGTCGAGGCTCAGGTTGGCGGGGCTGTCGGTGTAGCGCTGGATCTCACCGGTGCCCCAGTTGGCGGGACCGCCCGGGTAGGCGTGACCGAGGTCGACGATCCAGTTCGCGGAGGAGGGCGGCGACCCGGCGCCGCCGTTGAAGTCGTCGCTCCAGACCAGCGACCACCCCGAGGGCGGAGGCGGGACGGAGGCGTGGGCGGCGATGGCGAGCACCGTCGGCACCAGGGCGGCGAGGATCACCGAGATCCACCTGAGAGAGCGCTTTCTTGCTGGGGGGTGACTCATCTGGAACCTCTCACAAGGCCAATGAGGGGGACGGCCGAACGTTCGCTGCAGCGTGCAGACCGATTGATAATCACTGTTACGCGAAGGTAAAGTCCGGGTCAACACCGTAAGGTGAAAAAGTCAGAGAGCGCTCTCAGAGATCGACGGGATGTCACCGGGGCATCGTGACGCCAGGCCGGTGTCGTCGTGGAGCGCCCACCCGGTGCCTCGTCCGGTGCCTCGCCCGGCGTTCGTCCGGGGTCCGTCCGGGGTCCGTCCGGCGCGGGGAGGGGACCTCCCGGCGCCGGGACGCTTCGGCGGGCCGTCTACCGGCCCGTCCTCGTGGCGGAGGCGGTCAGCAGGGACAGGCCGTAGGACGTGAGGATCTTCTCCACCGGCTGGAAGTAGGTGACACCTCCGCCGTCGCAGTCACCCGCACCGCCGGAGGTGACGCCCTGGGCCTGGTCGATCGAGACGAACGGGCCGCCGGAGTCGCCGCGCTCCGCGCAGACGTTGGTGCGGACCAGCCCGAAGATCTTGCCGCCGGGATACACGGCGCTGGCGTCACGCTGCTGGATGGTGCCGCAGTGCCATCCGGTGGTGGAACCGGACCGGCAGACCGAGGCTCCCTCGATCACGGCGCGGGTGCCGTTCAGTGCGGTGATGGCGCCGGTCGTCGCGTCGGTCACGGCACGGATCGCGCCGTCGGCCTCGGCGGTGGGCCCGGGGGGTCCGGTGGGCGTGGGAAGCCCGGTGGGTGTGGGAAGCGCAGTGGGCGTGGGAAGCGGGGAGGACGCGGTGGGCACGGTGGGTACGGTGGTCGTGGGGGGTGTCGCGGGCGCGGTGGGGTGAGTGCCCACGACGGGTGTGGCGGGCGGGAGACCGCCGGATCCGGCGGTGCCGTCTCCCACCACCCCCTTGGGGGTCCAGTCGTCGTTCACCGCCACCCAGGCGTAGTCGCCGACCGGGAAGGTCGACTCCTTGAAGACGCCCTGGGAGGTCCGGTTGAAGCCGGTGGTGCGGTCGCCCTTCCTGCCGCAGTGGCCGGAGGTGACGAACCCCTTCTCGGTGCCCTTGGCCACGGAGAAACCGACCGAGCAACGCCCCCTGGGCACGAGGTGGTAGGCGTCACCTCCCCGCAGGTCGTACAGGGGCCGGGGGCTCTCCGTCGAGGACACCACGTCCACCTCGGCCGCGTCCATCCCGATGCCCTTGATGACGTTCTCGGTCATGGCGGCACGCCTGGACAGGACGACCACCTTGTTGCTCCGTACGTCGACATAGCGCACCCTGCCCCCGATCGAGCGGGCCGGCAGGGCGTGGTCGAGTCTCCGCTTCACCTCCTGCAACCGCTTCAGCGGTGCGGCGACGACCTCGGCCTGGGCGCCCGCGGCGATGATCAGGGGGATGTCGGCGGCGCTGGTGGTGGCCACCACCAGTTTCCGGGCGGTGACCCCGATGAACCAGGAACCACCGAAACGGTCGCCGAGGCTCTTGCGCAGCCGCTCCTCCACCGGTGCCAGCCGGATCTCGTTGGACAGCCGGATCCGCACCTGTTCCGCGCTCAGCCGCAGGTCGCGCTGGAGCGCCTCGAACATGGTCGGCGGCGACTTCCCGGGCGGGACCGAGGGTGACGCGCTCGGGGAGGACGGAGGGGGCGGGGCATCCGTCGCCCGGGGCGGGGCGGCGGCCGGTACGGCCGTCGCGGTCAGCGTGACGATCGCCAGTACGTATCCCGTGGTGACGGTACGGCTGCGGGACATGTGCTCTCCTCGACCTCGGCTCTCAAGCGGGAGGGGGGAGATCGGTCCGTATCGCCGGTCGCTCGTTCGAACGGACGGACGACACCACCTTAATTCAGCCGTCCCCGGTCACGGCCGCAACGATGAGGCGCCACGCGGACGGTGCCGTCCCGGAGAGGTGACGGTCCCGTTCCCGCTGCCCGCGAACCGCCCGGCTGTAGCGTGGTGCCGAGATCAGGCAACCACGCTGGGAGTACGCCGCATGCGCTGGCAGGTCAACTCCGAAGAATCCCTCTACACCGACCAGTGGCTCGACCTCCGGATGGCGGACGTGGAGCTCCCCGACGGCAGCCACCTGGACCACCGCTTGATTCGCATCGCGGCGGGAGCCGGCGCCGTCGTCACCGACGACCGGCATCGGGTGCTGATGATCTGGAGGCATCGCTTCATCACCGACTCGTGGGGCTGGGAGATCCCCATCGGCAAGGTCGACGACGGTGAGGAGCCGATGGCGGCCGCCGCGCGGGAGGTCGAGGAGGAGACGGGCTGGCGGCCCGGCCCGCTGCGCCCCCTGCTGAGCATCCAGCCGAGCAACGGCATCTCGGACTCGGTCCACCACATCTTCCGCGCCGACCACGCCGTCCACATCGGAGCGCCCACCGACCCATGGGAGGCCGAGCGCGTCGAGTGGGTCCCCCTGGCCGACATCCGCGAGCTGATCGGCAAGGGCGACCTGGTGAGCGGGACCTGCGTGGCCGCGCTGCTCTACGTCCTCACCGAACCGCGGCGCCCCTGAGCCACGGGCCGCGACGGAGCCTGAGCGTACGGGACCGGGTGGCCCCGGGCGGCCCGTGGAAGGGCCGGACCGGCGTGACCGGAGCCGGCGGCCCGTTCCCGGCGGCCCGCCGGCCCCGTGTCCACCCCGCCCGCCTCCTGACAGATCCCTCGACCTTTCCTGACCGGATCGTTTACCGTTAGGAAACTTTCTTTTATATTGGAGGCACCCCCCAGCGAAGGAGCAGGACATGCGGAGAACGCTCACCTTCCTCGCGACAGCGATCATCGCCATCGCCTCCACCGTGGTCATCGCCTCACCGGCGAACGCGCACGGTTACATCTCGTCCCCGCCGAGCCGTCAGGCCATGTGCGCGCAGGGCCGCGTGGCCAACTGCGGGGACATCATCTACGAGCCGCAGAGCGTGGAGGGACCCAAGGGCCTGCGGAGCTGCCACGGCGGCGTCGGCCGGTTCTCCCAGCTCAGCGACGAGAGCAAGGGCTGGCCGGCCACGAGCGTGGGCAACTCGGTCACCTTCAACTGGGTGCTCACCGCCCGCCACGCCACCAGCACGTGGGAGTACTACGTCGGCAACACCCGGATCGCGGTCTTCAACGACGGAGGCAGGCAGCCGGGCGCGACGGTGTCGCACAACGTGAACCTGGGCGGCAGGACCGGCCGCCTGAAGGTGCTCGCGGTCTGGAACATCGCCGACACCGCCAACGCCTTCTACTCCTGCGTGGACCTGCAGCGCTGACCGAGGCGCTGACGACGGCTCCGGCCCGGCATCGGCAACGGTGCCGGGCCGGGGCCGGACCATCGGCCGGTACGCGACCCGAACGGGCCCCGCCACGACGTCCTCGTGGCGGGGCCCTCGTGCGTCGCCTCCCGCAGTGGCCTCCCGCAGTGGCCTCCCGCAGTGACCTCCCACCGTGGCCTCCCACCGTGGCCTCCTGCAGTGACCTCCTGCAGTGACCTTCCGCGCCCGGGATCCGCGCGGGGTCCGTCGTGTCCCGGCCCGGTACGCGACACCCCCGGAATGGGAATCGGAATGGCCGGCAGATGACATCGGACATAGCCGTTCAAAGCAGGGGACGTCGCATTATGCGCGGACGACAATGGTAAGGACCTCGGCGATTCAGCTCAAAGAAGGAGGGGAACAGATATCGTGCGACCGGGGTTCCCGATACCCGTCGGGGCAGGAGTCGGCAGTGTCGAGGTGATCCGTGGCTCGTCGCATAAAGAAACCAGCCGATATGGTCACGGCACTTCTGATTTTCTCCGTAATCCTGGTCGGAATGCCGATCGGAATGGTCACCGAACATCTGCCCGACGTGGTCGGTGAGCACAGGATCGCCTGGGTCGCCCTCTCCGGGCTGACCGCCTCCTCCGTCGCCCTGCTGACCTGGGTGACTCCGAGGCTGAGGGGTGCCCGGGCCCGCGGCAGGCTCTTCCGGGTGCCGGACAGGCAGCCGGGATGGGTCCGCAGGACCGAGCTGGGCGACCTGGTCTCCACCCTGACCATGCGGACCTCGGGAACCGTCGGCCTGACCACGGGGCTGGCCGGTACGGGCGGGTTCGGCAAGACGTCCCTGGCGGTGGAGGTCTGTCACGACGACGAGACGACGGGACGGTTCACCGGCGGCATCTTCTGGGTGACCGTGGGCCGCGAGCGGACCGGCGCGGACGTCGCGCGGCTCGCCGACGACGTCACCGAGGCCGCGACCGGCGTCCGGCCGGAGCCCCGCGGCCCCGAGCAGGCCGGTCACCGGATGGCCGAGGCCCTGGCAGAGCGCGGCCGCGCGCTGCTGGTGGTCGACGACGTGTGGAGCCCCCAGCAGCTCAGGCCCTTCCTGGCGGCGGCCTCCAGGTCGCGGCTGCTGGTGACCACCCGCCTGCCCCGGGCCCTGCCGCCCGACGGGATCGCGATGATCGTCGACGAGATGGCGCCGCGGGTGGCCGTACGGCTGCTGAGCCGGGGGCTGCCGCCGATGAGTCCCGGCGTGGTCAACGCCCTGATGGCACTGACCGGACGCTGGCCGCTGCTGATGGCACTGGTCAACGCGCGCCTGCGCGACGAGCACCGGGCCGGGACGAACATCGAGGTCGCCGCCAGGCGTGCGGTCGAGCGGCTCGGCCGGATCGGGCCCGCGGACCTGGACGTCACCGTCCCCCGCCAGCGGGAGGCCGCGGTGCGCGCGGCCGTGGAGTACGGGCTCGACGCCCTCGGCGCGGCCGACCGTGCCCGCTTCCTGGAGCTCGGCATCTTCCCCGAGGACGCCGACGTACCGGCCGACCTCGTCGGGCTTCTGTGGCGCCGCACCGGCGGGCTCACCGCCGAGCGGTCCCAGGCCCTCTGCGCGAGGCTGCGGGAGCTGTCGCTCATCGGCGGGCGCCCCGCGGACCCGGCCGTGCCGCCGGAGTCATCGGCGCCACCGCCGTCCTCGCCGTCACCGGTGCAGTCACCGGTGCAGTCACCGGTGCAGTCACCGGTGCAGTCACCGGTGCAGTCACCGGTGACGTCGCCGGTGACGGCGGTGGCGTCGGTGGCGTCGGTCACGCTGCACGACGTCGTCCGCTCCTGCGTCCGGTCACAGGACGGGCTGGGAAGGGACCGCCTGGCGGCCGTCCACCGGGCCTTCCTCGACGAGGTCAGGACCCTGATCCCCGGTGACGACCCGGAGGCGGAGGCCGAGTGGTGGAGGCTGCCCCCGGACGCCGCCTACCTCTGGGACAACCTGCTGCCCCATCTCGGCGAGGGGAGAAGGACCCAGGAACTGGAGGCGCTCCTGCACGACGTGCGCTGGCTCATCGCCCGGATCCGCGGCTCGGGGATCGCCGCGGCCGAGTCGGACCTGGCGCTGTCGGCCTCCCGTTCCGTCGCCGGGGTCCGCGGGCTCATCGCGCGGAGCGCGCACCTGCTCGTCCCCTTCGAGTCCGAGGCCGTCTCCACGGCGAACCTCCTGACCCGCCTGTACGCGTTCCCGCCCATGCGGGCCTCGATCGAGCGTTACAGCCGGCAGAACGACGTCCGTTTCCTCAGACCCCGCTGGCCGTTCCCGGACGACGGCGCCACCTGGCTGCTGCAGACGCTCACCTCCGCGCCGGGACGGCCGGACGACGTGTCGATCACCCCGGACGGGTCGCGGTTCGTGGTCCACGGCCGCGACGGCGGCGTGCAGATCTGGAAGGCCGACGGCACCACCCGTACCCGGCTGGCGACCCACCGCGGTCCGGTCCACGAGGTCGTCACGGCCGCGGACGGCTCCTGGCTGGTGACCCGCTCCGGCCGCGGGAGGGTGCAGATCTGGGAGATCGGGGGCACGCAGAGGGCCGTACTGCAGACCGGTGTCCGCAGGATCGCCGGGACGGCGGCCTCCCCGGACGGGACCTGGCTGGCGACGCTCTCGGCGAGCGGGCGGATCCGTCTGTGGAACCCGGACGGGACCGGGCGCGCCACGCTGAGGAACGGGTTCGGGCGGTTCACCGGGATGGTGGCCTCACCCGACGGTTCCTGGCTGGCGGCCCTGTCCGCGTCGGGGGAGGTCGGCCTGTGGACTCCCGCGGGCGCGAGGCGCGCGGTCCTGCGCAGCCCGGTCAGGGTGCGCGCCAGGCCGCGCCCCCTGCGCCAGGCCCGGCTGATGCGCGGCGGGAAGGGCGGGAGCGCCCGGGACACCGGGAACACCGGGAACGCCGGGAGCGGGGACGAGGAGACGGTGACCGGCCGGGTCAGGCCGGTGCGCAGGGTCACCGGGATGGCGGTCTCCCCGGACGGCTCCTGGCTGGCGACCCTCTCCAGGGACGGGACCGTACGGCTGTGGGGGGCCGACGGCGCCGAGCGGGCCGTACTGACGGGCCACGCCGGAACGGTGCCCGGAATGCGGATATCCCCCGACGGCTCCTGGCTGGCCACCTGGTCCGCCACCGGGACCGTACGGCTGTGGGAGTCCGACGGCAGGCCACGGGCGGTCCTGGCCGGACATGACGGGACGGTGCGTCAGGTGGTGATCGCCCCCGACGGTGGGTGGCTGGTGACGGTGTCGGGGGAGCGGAGCGTACGGCTGTGGGAGTCCGACGGCAGGCCGCGGGCGGTCCTGGCCGGACATGACGGGACGGTGCGTCAGGTGGTGATCGCCCCCGACGGCGGGTGGCTGGTGACGGTGTCGGGGGAGCGGAGCGTACGGCTGTGGGAGTCCGACGGCGCCGAGCGGGCCGCTCTGGCGGGGCATGCCGGGACGGTGCGTCAGGTGGTGATCACGCCCGACGGCGGGCGGCTGGCCATCTGTTCCGACGACGGGACGATCCGGATCTGGCGGTCGGAGGGGCCCGGGTCACAGGAACGGGGATCGAGGGTGCCGGGACGGCAGAACCCGGGATCGCAGGACCGCAGGGGAAGGGCCGGGCTGATCCGACGGGTGACGATCTCCCCCCAGGGGAACTGGATCGCCACGCACTCCGGTGACGGATCGGTGAAACTCTGGAACGAGGACAGGATGGAGCGGGCGGCCCTCACCGTCCCCGTCGAGGACGGCCGGTACGCCGCGGTCGCACCGGACACGACATGGCTGGCCGTCTGGTCCGGTGACCGGATCGTCCGGATACACGGGGCCGGTGGGCGGCGACGGGCCGTCCCGACCGGCCACGCGGGCCGCCTGCGCGGGGTGGCCGTCGCCCCCGACAGCACCTGGCTGGCCACCTGGTCGTCCGACCGGACCGTACGGCTGTGGGGCGCCGGCGGCAGCAGGAGAGCGGTGCTGAACGGCCACACCGGACCGGTGCGCCAGGTGGTGATCGCCCCCGACGGCACCTGGCTGGTCACCTGCTCCGAGGACGGCACCGCGCGCGTGTGGTGGGCCGACGGCGGGCAGCGGGCCGTGCTGGTCGCCGGCGTCAGGGCCACCGCGCACGCCCTGATCTCCCCGGACGGCGCCTGGCTGGCCACCCTGTCCGTCTACGGCCGGATCCAGCTCTGGACACCGGACGGTCGCAGGTACGCGACCCTGAAGAGCCGGGTGGAGACCATGGACGAGATCACCATGGCGCCGAACGGCAGATGGTTCGCCATCCTCTCGGCCAACGGCACCGCGGGCCTGTGGGGGGCCGACGGCGCGGCGCGGGCCCCGCTCAGGGGATGCCCCGGCCCGGCGCGCGAGGTGACGATCGCCCCCGACGGGACCTGGCTGGCGGCCTGCTTCGACGACGGCACCGCGCGCGTCTGGTCGGCCGGGGGCAGGGAACGCGCGACGCTGGCGTCCGGCACGGGAAGGATCCGCGCCGTGGCCGTCTCCCCGGACAGCAACCTGCTCGCCACCTGCTCCGACGACGGTGTCATCCGGATGTGGGACCGCTACGGCGACCCCTGCCCCGCGGCGGCCCGGGTGGACGCGGGCCTGAACTGCCTCGCCTGGTTCCCCGACGGTTCCGGCGTGGCCGCCGGTGGTGACCAGGGCCTGTACGGGTTCGACCTCTACCCGCCGCCGGACTGAACCGCCGATCCGGCACGCGCGAAGCCTTCCGGTGCGACCGCCGTCGTGACCGGCGGTCGCGGACGGGAGGCCTCGACCGGCGTCAGTAGCCGGTCGAGTGACCGCCGGAGTACCCGCTCGGGTATCCGCCCGGGTGGCGACTCGGGTACCGGTTCGGATAGCGGTCCGGGTACCGGTCCCGGCCGTAGCAGAAGCGGGCGTAGCCGGAGTCGTACCCGTTCAGCCAGCCCCTGTCGTAGTCGCTCGGCGCTCCGAAGGATCTTCTCGAGTTCCTCCTCGAGCAGTCCTGCGCTGCGGCACGGTAACCGTCCCGGTAGCCCTGCCAGTAGTCCATGGGGTCGTGCGCCGTCGCGCTCCGCGGGGTGCTCGCCGCCTGCGCGGGAACCGGCGCGGCCGAGGCCTGCGAGACCGGGGCCGGGGTGAGGGCGAGGGCCGCGAGAAGTGCCGGGCCGAGCAGCAGCGACTGTCGCTTGCCGTACATGTTTCCTCCTTCGGTCGGGTCGCGAGCACGGATCGCTCGCGACCGTAACTGAGAGTCACGATATAAGGCGAGTCATATTGAACAAGTGATTTAAGTGCTTATCTCCCCGGCTTTGGTGCAAGACTGAAGGAGGGCTTCTTTGTCCGTCCTCTGCGCTTTCTCGGGTTTTCCCATCGCCCTCATCATCATTCTCGATATAAGGTGTCATTGTGTATAAGTCGTAAATATGATTTATTATCCGTAGGGAATCGGCCGTATTCCATGCGGACGTCCGGCCGGGCGGAACGGGCGGGGGTGTCCCGGCGACCGTCGTGCCCGTGACGGGTGACCTCCGGGTATCGCGTTCGTAGATCTTGATCCGTTCGGTCTCGTGGCCGGGTCCGGCCGGTTCATCGTGTCCACGTGACCCGCTCGCCTCACTTACGATCTCGCCGCGTCCCGGAACACGTGACCGCCCGCGTCCGCCGGACGGACCCCGTGGAACGGCCACCGGCCCCCCGTGAGCCCGCCCCGCCGGGGCGTCGCCCGTACGGGACGAGGAACCCGGGGGCGCGACCGTGCGCCCCGATCGCCGTACGGCCGACCCCGCCGGTGCTCGAGCCGGTGACCGCCGACGACCGGGGCCGGGCCCGCGGTCCCCTCCGGAGGCGAGCCGGTGACGACCCCGCCCCTCGGTAGGTACGAGGCCAGGGAGCCCAGGGTGCCGCGGACGATCGGCGCGATCTCCGCCGCGCTGCGCGCCGGCCGTCGGGCGCAGTTCTTCGCCGAGCTGCTCGACGCCCGGCGAGGGCCGGAGCTGGACGGCGTCCTGAGCGTGTGGTGGGGCAGGGCGATGCGCGACACCGACCCCGCGCGCGGCCTTCCCGCCACCGTGGAGGCGGTCGCCCTGCCGGGCCGGATCGTCCGCGCCCTGCCGGTGCGATCGACGCGATCCGCGCGGTCGGGAGGAACGCCGGGATCGAACGAGGCATCGGGATCGAACGGGCCGCCGGGAGCGGACGGGGCGCGGCCGGAGGACGGGCCCGCGCAGGCGGGCGACCGGGGAAAGGCGCGGATCACGGTCGACGTGGAGGCGTGGCTGGGCGCCTACGCCGAGGAGCTCGTCCAGACGGGCCGTGCCCCCTCGGTCTCCGCCGTCGTCAACGAGGCACTGGCCGAGAGGTTCCGGCGCGAGCAGCGCACCCGCCGTGTCCGGGCCGCGAAGACCGCGGTGACCCCGGGCGCCGCCGTCCGCGACCGAGCCGACCAGGCCGCGCAGGACGGGCCGGTGGCCACCGTCTGCGGCCGGGCCGACCTGTCCGACCTGTCCGACCTGGCCGACCTGTCCGGGCGCGACGGGACGGGAGCCGTCGCCCGCGACCGGTCCGACCGCACGACCCGTGACCGGACCGACCTCGTCACGCGCGACCGGATCGGCCGGCCGGTCGTCCGTGTCGAGGTCCCGTCACACCGGCCGGGTGGGTCGTCCGCCGGAGCCGAGTGATCGGCGCGGACCGGCGTGGACCGGCGGGGCCCGTGGGGAACCGGCGAGGGACCGGTCGGCGCGCCGTCCGGCAGCTTGGTGCCGAACCCTCAGGGACGGGCGGGGAACCGCCTATGGTCGTCGGCATCCGCCCCCGGTGCATCGGTCCCGGGGGTGTCCCACTCCGGTCCCGTCCGAGGAGTCGTCCATGCGGTATGTCGTTGTCGCCCTGCTCTCGATCGGCGCGATGCTCGTGCTGCCCTACCTGCGCTCGCCGGACGTGCGCAGGTGGTGCTCGGCGATCTCGTCGCTGGTGGTCAGCCAGACGCCGGGCCGCGTCGCGAGGTACTCCAGCGCCTCGTCCAGGTACCTGGCCCGGAACGCCTGACCGATCACGAACGGGTGCAGGGCCAGCGCCATCACCCGGCCGCCGTGCTCGGAGTCCGCGTGCAACCGCTCGTACTGGTCCTTGACGATCTGTACGAACTCCGGCCCGGTGGTGCCCCTGCCGAACAGCAGGAGGTCGTTGAGTTCGACCGAGTAGGGCACGCTGAGCATCCCGGGCACGTTCAGCGCGTAGGGCTGGTCGTCGTTGGTCCAGTCCAGCACGTAGCTCAGCCCGAGCTCGGCGAGCAGCTCCGGGGTGTTGAACGTCTCGGTCAGCCCCGGCCCCATCCAGCCGCGAGGCCGCCGTCCGGTGGCGTCGGTGATGGTGTCGACGACGTCGGCGAGGAAGCGGCGCTCCTCGTCGCGGGTCATGCCGGCCTGGAGGATCGAGTTGGTCCGCCCGTGTGCGAGCCAGGCCCAGTCCCGTTCCAGGCCCGCCTCGATGATCTGGGGGTAGTGCCCGGCGGCCGCGGAGTTCAGCAGGGCGCTCGCCCGGACGCCGTGCCGGTCCAGGCTCTCGATCGTGCGCCAGATGCCGACCCGGGGCCCGTAGTCGCGCCAGCCGTGGTTGAGCGCGTCGGGGACCAGGTCCGCCGTGCCGGGCCAAATGCTGGTGGAGGGGCGGTCGATGAGGAAGTGCTCGATGTTGAGCCCGATGTAGACGGCGACCCTGGCGCCTCCGGGCCAGCCGATCGGTGGGCGTTCGGTGATGGGACTGTAGGTGAAGAGCTCGTTCTCCGCGGGCTTCGTCATGCCGACACGGTAGAAGTTAACATCGGTGTCAGTTTCAAGTCCGGGGCGTGCGGGGGGCGGGATGCGGATCGGTGAGCTCGCGAGGCGTACCGGGGTGAGCGAACGGTCGCTGCGCTACTACGAGCAGCAGGGGCTGCTGGTGGCCGGCCGCACGCCCGGCGGTCACCGCGACTATCCCGAGCAGGCGGTCGACCGGGTCATCCGCATCCAGGAACTGTTCGCCGCGGGCCTGCACAGCAGGAGGATCGCGCGACTGCTGCCGTGCATGCGGGACGCGGACGGCGGCCCGTCCGAGCGCGCCACCCCCAGGCTGGTCGCCGAGCTCACCGCCGAACGGGACCGCATCGACCGGATGATGACGCAACTGGCCGGTTCCCGCGACGTGCTCGACGACGTGATCAACGCGGCGTCGGAACGCGACCGGCGGGCGGCGGGAGCCGACGGAGCCTCTTCTACCATTTCCCCACCGAGCAGGCGCTGGTCGCCGCCATGGTCGAGCGGCTGACGAAGGCCTTCGACGCGCTGGCCCGGGCGGGCGACGCGCCGGGTGACTTCCTGCGCGCCTACGTCCGGGCCACCACCCCCGCAGCCACACCACGGCCGCTCCCGCCGACCGCGTCACCGCGGCACTTCTGGCAGGTGTGCTGGTCCATCCGGCCGGCCTGGAGCCGCTCCGCGAGCGGTTCGCGGCCTGGCAGGTCCGGCTCACCGAGGACGGCGTCGACCCGGCCGCCGCGACGGCCGTGCGGCCGGCGGTCGACGGCTGGTGGGCCGTCAGGTTGCTCCCCTCGCCTGGTGGATACCGAACCTCTACCTCATGCTCTTCCCGCTGCCGGCGATCGTCCGTCTCACGGCGCACGCGAGGGCGTGGGCGCCGCGACCCCCGGCCGTCGCGGACGGTGACTGACCCCCGTGCGAACGGCGTCGGGCGCGCCGGCGCCCCTCACGGGGGCGGCCGGTGACGGGTCCCGCCCGCGGCGAACGTCAGGTCACCGGTGCGGGACCTGCGGCCGTCGTGCGGCGGAGGGCACGGCGGCCGGCGTGACGCTGGGCGCGGCCGGTGGCGGCGTACCACTGGGCGGCGATGACCGCGGCCAGGAGGAGTTCGACCGCGTCGCCGCCGTAGTACATCAGCTGGGCCCCGGCCTGCAGGTCGGCGGCGGCGAAGGTGGTGCCGGGCGGAGGTAGGGCGTACAGGGTCTTGGCCAGCACGGCGTGCGCGGCTCCCCCGGCCAGCAGCGCGCCCGCGCGCCAGGGCATGCTCCAGCCCCGGCGCACCGGGTCCAGCCGGCAGACGGCGAAGGCGAACAGCGTCCCGGCCGCCACCACGTGCACGTGCACGGCGGCGTGCAGCCACTCGTGGTGGCCGGTGGCCGCCAGCAGCGGCGTGCGGTACAGCAGCCACAACCCGCCCATGTCCAGCACCACCGCCGTCGCGGGGGAGACCAGCAGGCCGATCGGGCGGGAGTGCGCCACGGCCAGTACGGCGCGCCGAGCCCGGCCCGGGCGCAGCCCGCGCAGCGCCAGCCTCAGCGGGCGGCCGAGGACCAGCAGCACGG
Source organism: Streptosporangium sp. NPDC050148 (assembly GCF_055586505.1). Taxonomy (NCBI): domain Bacteria; kingdom Bacillati; phylum Actinomycetota; class Actinomycetes; order Streptosporangiales; family Streptosporangiaceae; genus Streptosporangium; species Streptosporangium sp. NPDC050148. The sequence goes on from NZ_JBVJIA010000011.1 coordinate 179,437, forward strand.
GGGCGAGCATCCCGGCCAGCAGATGCCGGCCCATGTGCGCGGTGAACGGGCCCGCCGGCATCGGCACGACGAAGGCGGTCGCCAGCAGCGCGGTGCCCGCGACGAAACACGCCTGCCACGTCCACGGCCACGGATGCCCGCGGCGGCGCAGCCGATGCGCGGCCAGCGCGTAGACCGCGGCCGCCGCGGCCGCCGAGGCCACCGGCAAGAGCGGCAGCCACGCCACCCCCGGCCCCCCGGCGTGGTGGTGCCCCGGCTCCGGCAGCGCGGGCAGCGCGGGCAGCGCGGCCAGGGCCGTCTGCACCGCCGTCACCGGCCCCTCGCCTCCGGCCCCGCACCCGAACCGGTGCCCGAACCCGTGCCGGGGTCCGTGGCCGGTCGCGGGTGCCGGTCGGCGCGACGGGCCCGGACGGCCAGGGCCAGCCCGGCACCCAGCAGCACCAGCGCGGCACCGTTCCAGACGAGGTCGTAGGGCAGCAGGTCCGGTACGTCGTAGCGGATCTGGTGCACCCGCAGCACCTTGTGGTCGATCAGGCCGTCGAACAGCTGGAAGCCGCCCGCCCCGATCAGCAGTCCGGCCCGTGCGTGCGCCGCCGACAGCGCCCGTCGGCGGCGCAGGTCCGCCCACATCACGAACCCCGCCACCAGCGCCAGCAGCTCGGCGGTGTGCAGCAGCCCGTCCGACAGCAACCCGATCGCCGGGGTGGAGCGGTCGAAGAAGTGATGCCACCCCAGCAGCTGGTGGAAGACGATCTCGTCGACCGCGGCCATCAGCGCCACCCCGATCAGCGCCGCCGACACCAGCGACCGGCCACGCTCCCTCGACGTCTCCGGTCCGGCCGACGGCCGCGCCTGGCTCATGATCGGATACCTCTTCCCCGGACGTCCCTGTGATCCTGGCATGGCCTTACCCCTCGTGCGGGCGATCACTCACGCCCCGGACCGGCCCGCGCGCCCTCGTGACCCGGCCGTAGCGGAGGCCGGGGTGGGCCGGGGTGGGCCGGGGGAGAGGCGGCACTCCCGGTTCTCCTCGCTCGTGGTCAGCCGCTGATGCGCCTGCCGTCAGCCGCCGAGGCGCCTGCGGTCAGCCGCCGAGACGCTCGTGGGCCGCCGCCGCGACGACCAGGTCCTGCCAGGACATGCCGGTGGACTTGAACAGCACGGGCCGGTCGAGGGCCACCGACGCGGGATCGGTCACGATCCGGCGCATCGGGATGAGGCGCGCGGCGTCGAGGTGGCCCTCCCTGATCGCCTGGACGACGTCGCCGGCCTCGCGCAGCGCGGTCGCGACGTCGTCGACCACGACGTGCGCCCGGCCGGCCAGCGCGCCGTCGACCTCGCGGGCACCGGGTTCGTGCGAGCCGACGGCGATGACGACGGCCCGGTCGCGGAGCACGGCCGAGTCGAAGAGCGGTTCGCGGGCGGTCGTGGCGCAGACGACGACGTCCGCACGGGAGACGGCCCGCGTGGCCCGCTCGTCGCCGGAGGCGGCGACCGTGACCGGCACCGCGCCGTGGCCGGGCACCCCGGCGCGACGCGGATCGCGTACGAGATAGGTCACCTCGGCGAGCCCGCGGTGCCCCGAGAGGGTGTCGAGGAGGGTGTCGACGTGCCCGCGTCCCTGCGGGCCCGCGCCGAAGACGGCGACGCGCAGCGGGTCGCGCGCACGACGCAGCAGGGGCAGGACCGCGGCGACCGACACCGCGGGCGTGCGCAGCGTGGTCAGCGCGATGCCGTCGATCAGGGCCACCGGGGACAGCGTCCGGGCGTCGAAGAGGAGATAGAAGCCCTGGATGCGGGGCCGGCCGCGTGCCGGGTTGTCCGGCGCCACGGTCACGACCTTCACGCCCGCGCTGGCGCCGCTCTCGGCGGGCATCAGCAGCAGGTGCCCGTGGGCGGTGGGCACGACGGTACGCGCGGGGTCGGTGGCCGGGTCGAGGCCGCCGCGCAGCGCGTCGGCGACGACCTGGACGGCCTGGCGGGGGCCGAGCAGCCGCCGCAGGTGGTCCCCGGTGATCAGCGGGACGTGCTCGGTCATCGCAGGACGAACCCGGGGAAGAGCTCGTCGGCGGGGTCGGCCGTGAACAGGTGCTCGCCGGTCTTGTGGGCGCTGCCGGAGACGACGGGGACGACCGCCGCCCTCCCGTCGGCCGTCACGTGCCGCAGGACCCGGGCGTGGAAGCGCGATCCCACGATGGAGTCGTGCACGAGGCGGCGGTCGTCGCGCAGGCGTCCGGTGGCGCTCAGCACGGCGACGCGGGAGGCCGTGCCCGACCCGCACGGGGAGCGGTCGGCCTCCCCGTCCGCGAAGATCGTGACGTTGCGCTGGTGCAGGTTCCCTTCGGCGTCCTCGCCCAGGTCGTCGTAGAAGATCGTGCCGTAGACGCCGCTGAGCCGGTCGTCGGCGGGATGGCGGGCGTGCGGGCCGTCGTCGAGCGCCCACTTGATCTCACGGCCGAGGGCGATGAGCCGGTCGAGGGCGCGCGGCTCCACCTCCAGCCCGACCGACGAGGCCGCCACGTGCGCGTAGATGGCCCCGCCGTAGGCGATGTCCGCCCGGACCTCGCCCCGCGTGGTCGGCACGGCGACGTCGTACGCGATCGGGTAGCTGGGCACGCTGACGAAGTCGACGCCCCTGACCCGGCCGTCCGCGGTGTGCACCCGCGCCGTCACCCGGCCGGACGGCACGTCGATCACCACGTCCGTGAGGCCGGAGGGGTCGGCCTCGACCAGTCCCGACTCCACGGCCCACGTCCCGAGCGCGATCGTGCCGTGCCCGCACGCGGTGGAGAACCCGTCCTTGTGCCAGAACAGCACGCCGAACAGCGCGCCGTCGTCGTCGGGCGGGGTGATGAATCCCCCGTACATGTCGGCGTGCCCGCGCGGCTCGAAGCACAGCATCCGGCGCAGCCCGTCGACGGCCGGATCCGAGACGGCGAAGACCCTGCGGTCGGCCACCGACCCGCCGGTGACGGCGACCGGCGGGTCCGCGACGATGCGGAAGGGTTCACCACCGGTGTGGTAGTCGACGGTACGGACGTCGGACTGCGGCATTGCGAGGCCCATCTGCTGGTGACCAGGTCTTTCCGGATCGTACGTGCCCGTACCCGGTGGTGGTGCCGTCCCGGTCGCCACCGTGCCCGGCGTCGCCGGGCGGCGTCCGGCCCGCTCCGGCCGGTCCGCTCCATTGCCCACCGGCCGTCACGATGACACGATCATGCCGACATCTCACACGAAAGGCGGCATCATGGTGGAGAACCACGGCCGCGTCGCCCTGGTGGTGCGGGGCGGCTGGGAAGGGCACGTGCCGGTGGCGGCCACCGACCTGTTCATCCCCTTCCTGGAGCGGAACGGGTTCGACGTGCACGTGACCGACTCCCCGGCACGGTACGCGGACGCCGGCTACATGGCCGGGGTGGACCTGATCGTGCAGTGCTACACGATGGGGACGATCGAGCCCGATCAGCTGGACGGCCTGCAGGCGGCGATCCGCGCCGGGACCGGCATGGCCGGCTGGCACGGCGGCATCGCCGACTCCTTCCGGAACTCCTCCGACTACCTCCACCTCATCGGCGGCCAGTTCGCCTGCCACCCCGGCAAGGATCCGGCCGAGCGGGTCGAGGGCGCCACGGACCACGACTTCGTGCCGTACACGGTGAACATCCGGCCCGAGGCCGCCGACCACCCGATCGTCCAGGGAATCGAGGACTTCGACCTCGTCACCGAGCAGTACTGGGTGCTGTCGGACGACTACAACGACGTGCTGGCGACCACGACCCAGAAGGTCCGCCCCTGGGACCCGTGGCACCGCGAGGTCACCTCCCCGGCGGTGTGGACCCGGCAGTGGGGCGAGGGCAGGATCTTCGTCACCACCCCCGGCCACAGCCTGGACGTTCTGGAGCACCCGAGCGTGCGCACCCTGGTGGAGAGGGGGATGCTGTGGGCGAGCCGGTGAACGTCGGCCTCGTCGGGTGCGGCACCATCGCGGGCCAGTACCTGGAGACGATCGGGCGCCTGCCCGGGCTCAGGCTGGCGGCGGCCGCCGACCTGGACCCCGCGCGGGCCCGGGAGACGGCGCGCTCCCACCCGGGCGCGCGGGCGATGTCCGTGGACGAGCTGGTCGCCGACCCCGAGGTGCACGTCGTGCTGAACCTCACCATCCCCGCGGCCCACGCCGAGGTGGCCCACAAGGCCGTCGCCGCCGGCAAGGACGTCTACTGCGAGAAACCGCTGACCGTCACGACCGCCGAGGCGCGCGAGCTGCTGGCCGCGGCCGACGCCGCGGGGGTGCGCGTGGGGTGCGCGCCCGACACCGTCCTGGGCACCGGGACGCAGACCGCGCGCAAGGCGATCGACGACGGGCTGATCGGCCGCCCGGTCGCGGCGACGGCGATCATGGTCACCCCCGGGCACGAACGCTGGCACCACCACCCCGACTTCTACTACGCCCCGGGCGGGGGACCCCTGATGGACATGGGCCCCTACTACATCACCTCACTGGTCACCCTGCTCGGGCCGGTGACGACGGTCATCGGGGCGGCCGGGCGCCCGCGTGCCGAGCGCACGATCGGCACCGGCCCCCGGCGCGGCGAGACCGTCCCGGTGAACGTGGACACGCACGTCACGGGTGTGCTCGTGCACGGCTCGGGCGCGCTGTCGACCCTGGTGATGAGCTTCGACGTCGTCTCCACCCGGTGCCCCGAACTGGAGGTCCACGGCGATCGGGGGTCGCTGGTGCTCCCCGACCCCAACTACTTCGACGGGGACGTCCTGATCCAGGACCTCGGCGACGAGGACGACCGGTGGCGGACCCTCCCGGTGAGCGCCGGGTACGAACCCGCGGGCCGGGGCGACGGCCTGGCCGACTTCGTGCTGACCCCGCCCGGGATCGAGCCCCGCACGAGCGGCCGGCTGGCCTACCACGTCCTGGACGTCATGGAGTCGCTGCTCGCCTCGGCGGGCTCGGGGCGGGCGCTGAGCGTCGCCGGAAGGTGCGAGCGGCCGCGCCCCGTCACCTGGGACGCCGGCCGCTGACCCCGCCGACCCCTCCGGTACGGGCCGGGTGTCACCGCCCGGCCCGTACCGCCCGGAAGGGAGGGACCCGGAGCCCGGCCCCGTCGCCCGCGTTCACGCCACGGAGGATCCCCGCGGGCCCTGTGGGTCTCGTGGGGCGGGGGGCGGCACGGCTCCGGCCAGGTCGTGGGCCCGCTCGGCGGTGAGCCGCCCGTCGGCGACCACGACGGTGATCGCGCGGTCCAGTCGGTCGGGGACGCCGAGCGGCTCCTCCCAGGCCAGGGCCGGTCCGACGCCCGGGTACTCGGCCACGCGGACGAACCACGGGTCGAGCCCGAGGGTCTGCACGAACAGCAGGCTCCAGTCGTCGCAGGTCAGCGCCAGCCAGGGCGAGAGGCTGCCGTGCACGGCCCGCTCACCGGAGGCGTCGGCGGTGAAGGCGTCCAGCCCGGGGGAGTCCTTGGGCGCCCGCCAGAAGAACCCGCCGTAACCGGCTCCGGCCCGGCCCTTGCAGGCCGAGCTCTGGATCGACAGCGGCTCGCCGGTCCGGTTGTGCAGCGTGAAGGCGACGTCCAGCGCCCAGGCGCCGGGCACGGTACGGGCCACCAGGGTCCGCTCCTCGGCGGCCAGGACGGTGCCGTCCGGCCCGACCCAGTCCAGCCGCTCGGCGAAGCCCCCGTCCACGGGACGCAGGAGGCGCCGCCGCTGCCGCCCGTGGTTGGGCAGGACCACCGGCCCGGTACCGGGCACGTAGGTGGAGCCGCCCCAGAAGTTGACCCCGTTGACATCGGAGATCGCCACGCTCGCCCCGAAATGGTGCACGTGGTCGGCGGGCTGGGTCTCGGTCACGAGCGTCCCGCCGAGGGTGCGGACCGGGTGCAGATGGGGCCGGGGCGCGTCCGTCGGCCGCAGGTCCCCCCGCCGGACGTAGGTCGCGACCTCCCGCGAACCGGCACGCAGCAGCGACTCGGGCCAGGTCGCCGGTGTGGCCGACACGGCCGGTGTGGCCGGTTCCGCCGATGCCGGCCGTGTCGGCACGGCCGGTTCCGCCGGTTCCGCGGGCGTGGCCGGCGCGGTCGTCCGGGCACCGAGGACGCCGGGGAAGCCGAGTTCCGACAGGGTCCTCAGCTCCGCCGCCGCGCGCACCGCCAGGGCCTCGACGCCCGGCAGCACCAGCCGGGACGGTTCCGTGCGGGAGCCCTCGACGCGCAGCGGGTCGGGGGCGCGGCGGATCTCGTCGAGCAGCCGGGTGAAACCGCCGGTCCGCTCCAGCGGCACCAGCAGCTCTTCGCCCTCCCTGATGTGCGCCAGGAGGTTGGCCAGCAGGTCGGCCCGGTCGAAACCGGTGCGCACGCCGTCCACCTCGACCTCGTCGAGGGTGTAGAAGAGCAGCGCCGAGCGGGTGTCGCCGTGCAGGTGCAGGTAGGGCTCGGTCCGGCGCTCGGCGCACAGGCTCACGGTGATCGCGATGACGGTGCCGTCGGCGAGGCGGAGCCGGGCGCTGGAGGTGTCGTCGGAGGAGATCGCGTTGGCCCGGTACAGCTCCAGCTCGATCCCCTCGACCGACGAGACCGCGTCGGCCCCGGCGACGGCCAGCGCGGTGGCCACCGCGTGCGCGAACGGGTTGGTCAGCGCGCCGTCCATGACGTCCACGCCGTCCAGCCGGCGCCGCCCCGCCCAGGGTGCGCGCGTGTAGTAGGAGAACGGGCGCGTCCAGGCCCCGGCGACGCCGATGGCGCGGATCGGCTCCCCCAGCAGCCCGGCCGCCGCGGGGACGGCCGCCGAGCCGAGCGACTGGAAGCCGACCTGGCAGGCCAGCCCGGTCTCGGCCACGGCCGCCGCGATCTGCTCGAACTCCCGCACCGAGGGGGTGGGGGGCTTCTCCAGCAGCACGTGCGCCCCGGCCCGCAGGGCCGCGACGGCCAGCGGCGCGTGGGTGTGGATCGGCGTCGCGATCACCGCCGCCTCCGCGCCGGTCTCGGTGATCAGCGACGACAGGTCCGCCGACCACGGCACGCCCAGGTCGGGCGCCGGGCGGGTGTCGCAGACCCCGGCGAGCTCGGCCCGCCCGGTCGCGGCCAGGCGCCGCACGTTCTCCACGTGGTTGCGCCCGTGACCGTGGATCCCGGCGACCACCACGCGCACCGGCTTCACGGCGCCCACCTCGTCGGCGCCCCGGTCGCCCGCAGCTCCGGCCCGGTGATCTCCACCGGGAGCGGGGAGGCGAGCAGGCCGAGGTCGGCCAGCGCGGCGTCCTCGACCCTCTCCACCATCGCGGGATGGTGCAGTGCCAGGGCGAGCTGGCCGGACAGCTCGGTGAGCAGGTGCGGGTAGACCGGGACGCCGAAGGCGCGGGCCAGCTCGGCGATCCGCAGGAACGGGGTGATCCCGCCGACCCGTACCAGGTTCGGCTGGACGACGTCGCAGGCGCCCGCCGTCAGCAGGTCGCGGAACCCGTGGACGGTGGTGACGTTCTCGCCGACCGCGACCGGGACGCCGATGCCGCGCCGCAGCTCCACCTGGGCGGCCAGGTCGTCGGCGGGAAGCGGCTCCTCGATCCAGAACAGGTCGTACCGCTCCAGGGCGCGCATCGCGACGCGGGCCCGGTGCAGGTCCCACCGCTGGTTGGCGTCGATCATCAGCACCCGGTCCGGCCCGATCACCTCGCGGACCGCCGCCACCCGCTCGACGTCCTCGGCCAGCGAGGGACGCCCGACCTTGATCTTGACGGCGGTGTACCCGGCGGCGACCCACCGCCCGGCCTGCGCGCGCAGCTCCTCCAGCGTGTAGTGGCGGTTGATGCCGCTGCCGTAGACGGGGACGCTCTCGCGCCGCGCACCGAGCACCTCGACCAGCGGGCGCTCGCCGCAGCGCAGGTCCCACAGCGCCAGATCCACCCCGGCCAGGGCGATCGGCACGATCCCGGACCGTCCCGCCTCGCTCAGGTGGGCCGACAGCCGGTCCCACACCAGCTCCGGATGCGCCGGCAGGCCGATCACGGCGTCGCGGACGTCGTGCTCCAGCAGCGCCTTGACCGCCTGCGCCCCGATCTGCGGCGTCCAGGAGATCCCGGTGCCGCTCCGCCCGTCCTCCAGCGTGACCGTGACGAGCAGCACGTGGTTGAAGGGCACGTCCGCGCCCCAGGGCCGGGCCAGGGGCACCGACCGCAGCGTGACCGTCACATCCTTGATCACGAAGCCACCAGGGCGAGTCCCGAAGTGATCAGCGCCTGCAGCTCGGCCTCGTGCTCGGGCGTCACCGCCACCAGCGGCGGCCGTACCCCGCCCACGTCCAGCCCGCGCAGCCGCACCCCGGCCTTGACCAGCGACACCGCGTACCCCGGCACCTTGGAGCGCAGCCGCACCAGCGGCGCGTAGAACTCGGCGATCAGCCGCTCGTCGCCGTTCAGGTACGCCGTGGCGATCTCGGGCGCGAAGCAGAACACCGCGCTGGAGTACAGGCCGACGCCGAGCGCCCGGTAGGCGGGCTGGGTCAGCTCGGCGGTCGGCAGCCCGTTGAAGAACAGGAAGTCCGGGCGGCTCTCCCGGACGGCCAGCACGATCCGCTGCATCCGGTCGATGTCGCCCAGGCCGTCCTTGACACCGATGACGCCGGGGATCGCGGCCAGCTCGACCGCGGCCTCCGGTTCGAGCGCGATCGGCCCGCGCTGGTAGATGATCACCGGGAGCTCGGCGGCGACGGCCCGCACGTACTCGGGGAAACCGGGGCCCTGGACGAGGTAGGGCGGCATGAGCAGCAGCCCGTCGGCGCCCGCCTCGCGGGCGGCCCGCGCCTGGGCGAGCGCCGCGCCGATCGGCCCGCCCGCTCCGGCGAACACCGGGACGGCCCCGGCCGTCGTCTTCACCGCGACCCGGACGACCTCGGCGTGCTCGGCCTCCGACAGCGCGGTGAACTCGCCGGTCCCGCAGGCGGCGAACACCCCGCCGGGCCCGTGCTCCAGCCCCTGCCGGACGTGGTCGGCCAGCACCCCGGACGCGAGCTCGCCGTCCGGGCCGAAGGGGGTCACGGGGAAGAACAGGACACCATCGAGATTCATGATCAGAGTTTCTTTCAGGAGAGTTCGGTGCGCCAGCTGCGCTTGGCGGTCCAGCCGAGCAGCCGCTCGGCCTTGGCGGAGGAGAAGGCGGGGGAGGTTCCGGTCAGGGGGGCGGCGAGCGCCTTCGTCTCCGGCATGACGGTCGGCAGCAGCTCGGCCAGCGGCTCGCGCGCCAGGGCGTCGGCCGCGCCCGCGAAGAAGATCTCGCCGTTGTTCTCCAGCAGCGGGAGCCTGGTCAGCAGCGTGTCGATGAAGTCACCGGCGTCGCGGGCGTCGAGGTAGTTGAACAGGGAGACCCCGCCGATCTCGGGCCGGTCCAGCCGCTCGGTGATCGTGTGCCCGGACTGGGTGGGCGCGCCCTCCCACTCCTCGGGCGCGACGACGAAGCAGGGCCGGAACGCGGCCATCCGGGTGGTGTCACCGGCCCGCGCGAACGTCTGCACGGTCTGCTCGGCCACGACCTTCGACAGGTTGTAGGCGTGCCAGGGCCGCACCGGGTGGTCCTCGTCCAGCGGCAGGTAGTCCGGGGTCCAGCCGCCCGGTGCGCCGTACCCGATCACCGTGGGGCTGCTGGCCACGACGAGCCTCTCCACCCCCAGGGCGACCGAGGCCGCGCAGACGTTGAAGGCGAGCTGGGTGTTGACGCGGAACGTGGTGGCCTCGGAACGGCTGAACGGCACCGCGATGGCCGCCAGGTGGACCACCGCCTCGGGCCGGAACCGCGCGATCACCGAGTGGGCCTCACCCAGGTCGGTGAGGTCCGCAGGAAGGGTCGAGGCGGCCTCGCGCGGGGTTCCCGGCGCGCTGTCCACGCCGATCACCTCGTGTCCGGCCGCCGCGAGCGAGGTGACCACGCTGCGGCCGAGCCGGCCCGCGCTACCGGTGACGAGCACTCTGCTCACCGTGTGGGCTCCTTCTGAAGACTGCAATCAGTTGCAGTAAACAATCGCGCCAGGCGAGACAATACGTCAAGTGAGCGGGCTTAAGCACCGGCAACCGGTCTCAGAATGATTGACCCACCTGCAAACGGTTGCGTTAGGGTGTGCGGCATGTCAGTGACCATCCGGGACGTCGCCCACGCGTCAGGCGTTCATGTGTCGACGGTCTCCCGGACCTTCTCGGCTCCCCATCTGGTCAACGCCGAGACCCGGACCCGGGTGCTGGCGGTGGCCGAGGAGCTCGACTACCGGCCCAACCGGGCGGCCCGTTCGCTCAAGACGGGCCGTACCAACAACATCGGGCTGATCGTGCCCGATCTGGCCAACCCGTTCTTCTCGTCGCTGATCAAGGCGGCCCAGGCGGCCGCCCGCCGCCAGGACTACCACCTGTTCGTGGCCGACACCGACGAGAACCCGTCGGAGGAGGAGGAGCTCATCCTGGCCTTCTCCAAACAGGTCGACGGCATCGTGCTGTGCGGGCCGCGCCTGTCCAACAAGGCGCTGGAGAAGCTCTCCGAGAGCGTCTCGTTCGTGCTGGTCAACCGGCTCATCCGCGGGCTGACCACGGTCGTGATGGACGTGGCCCACGGCGCCCGCGTGGCCGTGGAGCACCTGACCGCGCTCGGCCACCGGCGCGTCGCCCTGGTGACGGGCCCGGCCGGGTCGTGGACCAGCGGCGAGATCCGCAGGGCCGTCGCGGAGATCCCCGGGCTCGACGCGGTCGTCATCGGCCCCAACCCTCCCACCGAGGAGGGCGGCATCGCCGCGGCGGCCAGGGTCGCCGAGGCGGGGGTGACCGGCGTGCTCGCCTACAACGACCTGCTCGCCATCGGCATCATCGAGGGACTGGAGGCGCTCGGGGTCGACGTGCCGGGCGACGTCAGCGTGATCGGCTTCGACGACAGCGCCACCGGCCGGCTGTACCGCCCCAAGCTCACCACGGTCGCGATGCCCGCCGGCGCCGCCGGCCGGATGGCGGTCGACCTCCTCATCCAGTCGATGAGCGCCGCGACCGTCCTGGAGACCCACCTGGTGGTCCGTGACTCCACCGCGCCCCCGAAGGGGACCGCCTGAGCGGCGGTCCCGCCGGGAGGCCGCCGGCACCGGAGTCCATCGGCCGCGCCCCGGAGGTGGAAGGCCGCCCGTCCGCGGTGGGCGGCGGCCGGGCCTACGTCGCGCAGAACTCGTTGCCCTCGGGGTCCCGCATGAGCCACCAGTGCCCGGCGGGCCCCTTGTCGATCTCGCGGACGCGGGCCGCCCCCAGCCCCTCCAGCCGGGTCACCAGCCCGTCGAGACCGCCCGGCCCGGAGTGGACGTCGACGTGCAGGCGGTTCTTGCCGGACTTCTTCTCGGGCACGTCCTGGAAGAGCAGCCGCCGGCCGTGTCCGATCCCGCTGACCTCGTCGAACGGGTCCTCGGGGTGGCGGATCGCGGCGTAGCCGCGGAAGATCCTGCGCCCGCGGTGCTCGGCGACCGCCTCCTCGCCGAGGTGACCGGCGGCCAGCAGCCGCTCGATCAGCGCGCCGGGATCCTCCACCTCGTACTCCAGGGCCGCGGCCCAGAAGTCCGCCAGGGCGGGCGCGTCCGTGCTGTCGATGACCAGTTTCCATGTCAATGCCATGTAACCAGTTATAAGGGTTACGCAAACGCGGCCGCAACCGACGGGCCTGCGAGGCCGGCGCGGGGTTCCGCCGGGGGCGGCCACCAGGCGATTCCCGCCCGGAGCACGGGGGAACGATCACCGTCCGTTACTGCAATCGGTTGTATTAACTGGTATTGGAACGAGATTTTTCCGCTCGTCCTCCGGCTGTCGAAGTGCGACTTGAACTGGGAAAACGTGAAAATCCAGCGTTGCGACTCGTGAGCCAGCTCACTGCAAAGGGTTGACGTCCCGGCCGGTAAAGCTATAGGAAAAGCGCTACCAATTCACCGACTCCCCGAAGGGCCAGTGATGACGCTGAGTCCCGCAACGGCGGGGACGACCGAAGTGCCGGTCACGCCCCCCGAAAAGGTGGATCCTCCCGACCACCGGCGCATCAAGAGCTCCCGCAGCCGATCTCAGGCGCGGGCGGCCTATCTGTTCCTGGCCCCTTGGTTCATCGGCCTGTTCGCGATCACGCTCGGACCGATGATCGCCTCGCTCTACCTGTCCTTCACCGACTACAGCCTCCTGACCGAGGCGCAGTGGGTCGGCTGGGACAACTACGTGAAGATGTTCACCCAGGACGAGCGGTTCATTACCTCGCTGCAGGTGACGACCACCTACGTCGTGGTGTCCGTCCCGCTGCAGCTCGCCTTCGCGCTGGGACTGGCGCTCGTGCTGGACCGGGGGCTGCGCGGCCTGCCGTTCTACCGCTCGGTCTTCTACCTGCCCTCGCTGCTGGGAGGCAGCGTGGCGATCTCGATCCTGTGGCGGAAGATCTTCGGCACCGACGGCATCGTGAACTCGTTCCTGGGCCTGTTCGGCTACGAGGGCCAGGGCTGGGTGACGAGCCCGGACACCGCGCTGTGGACGCTGATCATCCTGCACGTGTGGACGTTCGGAGCCCCGATGGTCATCTTCCTGGCCGGGCTCCGCCAGATCCCGCAGAACCTCTACGAGGCGGCCTCGGTCGACGGCGCCGGCAGGTGGCGGAAGTTCCGCTCGATCACCCTGCCGCTGCTCACCCCGATCATCTTCTTCAACCTGGTGCTGGAGGTGATCAAGTCCTTCCAGTCCTTCACCCAGTCGTTCATCGTCAGCGGCGGCAACGGCGGGCCGGTGGACTCGACCCTCTTCTACACGCTCTACCTCTACATCAAGGGCTTCAAGAACTACGAGATGGGCTACGCGGCCGGTATGGCCTGGGTGCTGCTGCTCATCATCGCGGTCCTGACCGGTGTCAACTTCCTCATGTCTCGATTCTGGGTTTTCTATGGCGACGACAAGTAAGCGCGTGCCGGTCCTGTTCCGGCCCGCCCCGCGCCTGGTCAGGCACGTACTGCTGATCGCCTTCGGGCTGTTCATGCTCTACCCGCTGCTGTGGATGATCTCCAGCTCGATCAAGCCGGAAGAGCTGATCTTCCGGGAGCCCGGGCTGGTGCCGACCGAGGTGACGGGTGCCAACTACACCGAGGGCTGGGCCGCGCTCAAGCACACCTTCGGCTACTACCTGTGGAACTCGGCCGTCATCACGGTCCTGGCGGTCGTCGGCAACCTGCTCGCCTGCTCGCTCGCGGCATACGCCTTCGCCCGGCTGGAGTTCCCGCTGAAGAAGGTGTGGTTCGCGATCATGCTCGGCTCGATCATGCTGCCGCACCACGTCACGGTCGTCCCGCAGTACATCATGTTCGCCAAGTTCGACTGGATCAACACGATCTGGCCGATCATCGCGCCGAAGTTCCTCGCCACCGACGCGTTCTTCATCTTCCTGATGGTCCAGTTCATCCGGACCCTGCCCAGGGAGCTGGACGAGGCGGCGGCGATCGACGGCGCGGGTCACTGGCGCACGTTCATCCGGGTGATCATGCCGCTGTGCGTGCCCGCGCTGGCGACCACCGCGATCTTCACCTTCATCTGGACCTGGAACGACTTCTTCACCCAGAACCTCTACCTGACCAACTCCGACAACCTCACCGTGCCCGTCGCGCTCCGCCAGTTCATGGACTCCAGCGGTGAGTCCTCCTGGGGGCCGCTGTTCGCGATGTCGATCATCTCCCTCGGCCCGATCTTCGGCTTCTTCCTCGCGGGCCAGAAGTATCTCGTCCGGGGCATGGCGACCACCGGTCTCAAATAGTTCCACCGATCACCTGACATCCACCCCCCATCCTCCCCACCTCTATCCTTCGAGGCGTCTCATGAAGATCATCAAGGCGGCCACCGCCGTCACCCTGCTCGCGATATCGGCCACCGCCTGCGGCAGCGGCGGCGGCGGTGAGGCCGGCGAATCCGGCGGGAAGACGAAGGTCGTCTTCTCGTACTGGGGCAGCGACGCCCGGCAGAAGCTGACGGAGTCCGCCATCGCCGCGTTCGAGAAGAAGAACCCGACGATCGACATCGAAGGCGACTTCTCCGACTGGGACAGCTACTACGAGAAGCTGGCCACCAAGTCCGCGGCCGGCGACGCCCCCGACGTCATGTCCATCGAGATCCGCGGCCTGGCCGAGTACGCCGGCCGAGGCACCCTCGCCGACCTCAACGGCAAGGTCAACACCACCGACCTCGACCAGGACGTGCTCAAGGCCGGCCAGGTCGACGGCAAGCAGTTCGCCATCCCCACCGGCGTCAACACCTTCCCGATGATCGTCAACAAGGCGACGGTGGAGAAGGCCGGCGAGAAGGTCCCGGACGACACGAGCTGGACCTGGGACGACTACATCGCGCTCTCCCAGAAGATCACCGAGAAGGGTGACGGCAAGGTCTGGGGGACCGAGTACAACGAGAACCCCGCCTTCCTGCAGCTGTACGCCGCCCAGCGCGGGGAGCAGTTCTACAAGGACGGCAAGATCGGCCTGTCGGAGCAGACCATCAAGGACTGGTGGGCCCTCCTGCAGAAGATCATCTCCACCAAGGCCGGCCCTGACGCCGCCCAGATGCTGGAGACCGGCACCAAGGTCGACCAGGCCCTGCTCGCCACGAACGCCAGCGCGTTCGGCAGCTGGTGGAGCAACCAGCTCACCGCGCTGAGCAAGGGCGCCGGCCAGGAGCTCGACCTGCTGCGGATGCCGAAGTCCGAGGGCGCGACCACCGCCGGCATGTTCCTCCAGCCCGCGATGTACTACACGATCTCCGCCAGGACCGAGAAGGCCGACGCCGCCCAGAAGTTCGTCGACTTCCTCGTCAACGACCCCGAGGCGGGCGGCATCCTGCTCAGCGACCGCGGCATGCCGACCAACGCCAAGGTCGTCACCGCCATCAAGGACAAGCTGACCCCGGCCGACCAGAAGGTGCTCACCTTCATCGACTCGATCAAGAGCGAGCTGAGCCCGATCACCGTTCCGCCGAAGGGCGCCATGGAGATGGAGGACATCCTCAAGCGCGCCACCGACTCGGTGCTGTTCGGCAAGGCCACCGCGGACGACGCGGTGAAGGCCTTCATCACCGAGGCCAACGCCACCCTCACCAAGTGACGATCGTTCTCACCTGACGTGCCGTACGGCTCACACCGAGCCGTACGGCACGGTCGTCTCCACCATTCTCTTCATGGGGTTCTTGATGCGATACGCCTTCGTCGGACTCGGCCACCGGGTACAGCTGTACATCGACGCGCTGCTCGGGGAGTGGAGCGACACCGGCGAGATCGTCGCCCTCTGTGACGTCAACCGGACCCGGATCGGCTACTACCTCGACCGCATCGGCCACGACGTCCCGTCCTTCGCGCCGCACGAGTTCGACAAGATGCTCGAACTCGCCGACGCGGTCGTGGTCGCCACCGTCGACGCCACCCACGCCCGATACGTCGTCGCCGCGCTGGAGGCGGGCAAGGACGTCATCGTGGAGAAGCCGCTGTGCACCACCGCCGAGGACTGCGCGGCCGTCATCGAGGCCGCCGAGCGGAGCACCGGCCGGCTCGTCGTCACCTTCAACTACCGCTACTCCCCGCGCAACAGCGCCGTCCGCCGGCTGATCGCCGACGGGGCGATCGGCGACGTCACCTCCGTGCACTTCGAGTGGGTCCTGGACACCATCCACGGCGCCGACTACTTCCGCCGCTGGCACCGCGACAAGGCCAGCTCCGGCGGCCTGCTGGTGCACAAGTCCACCCACCACTTCGACCTGGCCAACTGGTGGCTGGCCGACACCGCCACCTCGGTCTACGCCCGCTCGGCGCTGCGGTTCTACGGGGCCGACAACGCCCGCGCCCGCGGCCTGGGCGACCGCCCGGAGCGCGCCGCCGGCGCGCCGGGGCTCGGCACCGACCCCTACCTGCTCGACATCTCCGCCGACCCCCGGCTCAAGCGCCTCTACCTGGACGCCGAGCACGAGGACGGCTACCACCGCGACCAGGACGTGTTCGGTGAGGGCGTCACCATCGAGGACAACATGGCCGTCCTCGTCGGCTACTCCCGCGGGGCGATGCTCACCTACTCCCTCAACGCCCACGGCCCCTTCGAGGGCTACCGGGTGGCCGTCAACGGCACCGGGGGACGGCTGGAGCTGGAGGTCGTCGAACGCGCCTGGACCCCGCCGCGGGCCGCGATCGACCCGACCGCCGCAGACAAGTCCCGCGCCCCCGGCGCCTCCGAACGGCTCGTCCTGCACCGGCACTGGAACGAGCCGGAGGAGATCGCCATCTCCTCGGGCGCGGGCGGCCACGGCGGCGGCGACGCCCTGATGCTGAACGACATCTTCCGCGGCGCCGGAGAGGACCCCCTGGGCCGCCAGGCCGGGCACCGCGCCGGTGTCGCCAGCGTGATGGTCGGGGTTTCGGCCAACCTGTCCGCCGCGAGCGGCGCTCCCGTCCTGCTGGAGGACGGCGGCACCCGGCAGGCGAGCTGACGCCGGACGAGGGCGCGGGCGCCCGGCGGGAGCGCGACGTCTCCTGCCACCTCGCCGCATCTCACGACATCTCACGATATCGAGCGGCGCGCGTGCGGTGGACAAGAAGACTGAAAGCGCGTTGCAGGCGGATCGGGTTACCACTGTGGACAGAACCCGACGACACGTCGTCCGCGGCCGGGCCCACCGGTTCACCACGGACGGCGTCGTCCCCACCGAAGGAGTCCCGGTGAACCGTACCGTCCGCGTTCTCGGAATCAGCGCCACCACCGGAGTCCTGTTCCTTGGCGTTCTTGCTCAGAGCGCCACGGCGACGGCCGCCCGGGCGACCTCGCAGCAGAACTGGCACGCGACCGGCACCGTCGTGTTCGACATGATGGACTACGAGCGGTTCGGCAGGAACGAGCGGTGCACCCACAGAATCCCGATCAGCAACACCGGGCGCGTCGGCGGACCACCCGTGAACCACTGGTACTTCGGGAAGTGCGGCGGGGAGATCCGAACCGAGATCCACTACCGGCTCCAGCGCTCCGGCCACGTACTGACGCTGGACAACATCAGCATCAGGTTCTTCGAGGGCGACAGCGCGGAGACCAACGCGCTGAAGGGCGTGGGGAGCATGCCCAGATCCTTGATCTGGCCGGGCCAGAGCGTCACCAAGCAGGTCCGGGTGCAGAACGACGTGGACAGGGTGCGCGACGACCGGACCGTCGTGACGTTCACCCTGCGCAATCGGTGAGTGGTGACGAGGCGCGAGTCGTTCCCTGAGCGGCTCGCGCCCCACGTCTCATCGCCCGCCGACAGCGCACGCGACGACGGACGGCCCGTCGGGACCGTTCCTCGCCGGGGAGGCGATCGTCGAGGCGGTCCGGTTCCGGCAGGCCATGGTCCGGCCGGCCGCCCGGATCCCTCCGAGATGGAGGACGGGCCGGAGATCGCAGTCCCGTTCCAGGCTCTTGGGTGCCGCGTACGGCCTCTACTGCCGTGACCAGCGGTCGGTGAAGAGTTCCTGGCCCGGCGGGGAACCGGGCAACGGGTCGTGTCCCGGCCGCAACCCGTCGAGCGCTATCGCGATCAGCCGCCGACGAGCCTCGGCGGCGGCGGGCAGCAGGTCGTCCCTGCCCTGCTTGCGAAGCTGATCGACCAGCGGGGAACGGCCGAGCTGCTCGATGAGCAGCGAGATGTCGACCGAGGTCACCTCCTTGCGCAGGACGTCGGCCCGGTGTGCTCGTCGTACCAGCTCGTCGAGCAGCTCGTCGCCGCGGCGGGCCTTGGCGCTCATCTCCTGGGTGACCTCGATGGTGCCGGCGACGGGCGCCAGCGAGCCCTGCCCGAACTCGACGCAGCCGCGGATGAACGCCGCCAGCCCTGCCCATGGGTCGGGGTCGGCCAGGCCCTGCTCGGCCGCTTCGTTCCAGTGGTCGAGGGAGAGGAGGCTGAGCTGCTGGAACAGCTCTTCCTTGGTCCTGTAGCGGCGGTAGAGGCTGCCGATGCCGACGCCTGCCCGGGTCGCGATGGCGGCGACGGAGGCGTGCGCGCCGTCTTCCGCGAGCACGTCGCGCGCGGCTTGGAGCAGTGCGCGGTCGTTGCGTTCCGTGAGGTCTCTGCGTGTGGTCATCGCCACGGAGTCTAACAGTTGCGGAGCGATTCGCTCCGATATACCTTCAAAGCGGAGTGAATCGCTCCGCTAGTTTAGGAGATGCGACATGAACCCCGATGTCAAGGCGATCGAGCACGTCGTCCGCGACGCCGAAGAGCTGCAGAGCGACGTGGCCGGTTTCACCGGGCTGCTGACCGAGGAGGTGTCCCTGGTCAACTTCATCGGGATCCGGCTGCGTGGCCGCGACAAGGTCAGGGAGGCCATGGCCAAGGCGCTGCGCACCCCGCTGAAGGACGTGCTGACCAGGAACGAGCTGCTCGACGTCACCTTCCTGCGACCGGACGTGGCGATCGCGGGCCTGATCAAGCACGTCAACGACGGCCGTACCGGAGCGCTGACGTTCGTGCTGGTCAAAGAGGACGGCGCCTGGCGGATCGCGCTGGCTCAGACCACCCCGGTGCTGACGTCGTGAGCGTGGTCCCGGTCATCGGAGCCCCCGGCCGGCAGGGCGGTGTCGCCGCGCGTCACCCGTCGAGCCCCGGCCGGCAGGTCCGTGCCGGAGGCTGAAGAACACCGGAACGGAAAGTCCCGCCGAGCGCGCCGGGCCGGTCTTCTCGGCGTGCCTTTCCGTTCCGATGCCTCCCGGCCGACGAGGCGCGCAGGCGGGTCACCGTCGGGTGGTGGCCGGCCTTTTCCGTCTGCGGAGCCGTGGTGCGCGGAGCCGGCCGGCGCGGGCCGCACACCCGCGGGGGATCGGGAGCCCCCTGCCACCCGATCACCACGGGTCCGGACCGGCCCTTCGGCGCCGTGGGTGTCCTCACGCCGGTGACGGCTCCGAGGAACCGTCACCGCCTCCGCCGCCCGGGTGCCGGGCGCTCCGCGCGGCCGGGCCCCGCCGCCACTGCTCGATGACCTGCCGGAAGGCCTCGCTCACGAGGAGAAGGAGCTCGGCGGAGGACTCGAAGCGGGCGCCCGCCGGGGTCGCGGCCCCGAGAATCTCGGCTCCGCGCCGCGACGCGGCCGCGAGGGCTTCGTTCATCTGCAGGGCCGCGAGGATGGATCGGAGCCAGATCTCGTCGTCGGCGACATAGCGTTCGCGCCGTACGCCGGGATCCCGCTCCCGGCGGAGCATGCCCTGCTGTTCGAGGTAGGCGACGGCGTGCGAGACCGACGCCGGGCTGACGCGAAGCCGCTGGACCAGGTCAGCGGCGGTGAGGGCGCCGGAGTCGGTGGTGTACAGGCAGGCCAGCACCCTGGCCTCCATCCGGGGCAGTCCCTGCTGGACGAGCAGGGCGGTGAAGGACTCCGTGAAGTCCTGGACCGCCCGGGGGTCCCGTCCGTGGCCGCTGTCGGGGATGGGCGGCGCCGGAGGCCGGGCCTGCCCGCGCCGGCGCGCACGCTGCCGTGTGGCCTCCTGTGCCCGGTCCGCGCTGTAGCCGTCGGGCCCGCCGTTGCGGGTGACCTCCCGCATGACGGTCGAGGCGGGACGCCCCAGGCGCCGGCCGATCTCTGCGTATCCGAGTCCCTCGGCAAGCCCCGCGGTGATGCGCCGGCGGTCCTCGCCGGTGAGTCTGCCTCCGGGCATCGGCGCTCGTCTCCTGTCTGACGGCATGCTCAGGGCTCTGTGCGTGCGTACTCGCTGCACAGTATGCATTCACGTGCACCCCATTGCAATGCAAGCCCGATCCGCCATTGCATTCAGCTACAGAGTCATTGCAAAAAAAGCTCAATTTGCCAGCTAAAGCAGAGGTTTCTGCCTTCCTTCTGCGTTGACGAATTTGTAAATGCAATGTAGCGTCACAGACGTTCAGGGATTCCCGAACGATGGCGGACGCCGGTGGCGCCGCAGGGGATCCCGTGACCGAGTTCCCCCGACCCCCGTGCGCCGCTCGTCGAAGTCATGAGCGCCAGGCCTGGGGCGGGTCCGGCGGATCGAACGCTGTACGCAAGGAGATTGATGATGGGACAGGGCAACGGCGGCTTCTCCGAGGCGGGGCTGCGCAGACTGCGCGAGGTGCTGACCCGGCATGTCGACTCCGGGAAGGTCCCCGGGCTCGTCGCCCTGGTCGGCCGGGGCGACCAGACGCACGTCGAGGCGATCGGGACGATGCGCCATGACGGTGGCGCGCCGATGCGCCGGGACACGATCTTCCGGATGGCCTCGACGTCCAAGCCGGTCGCGATGGCGGCGGCGATGGTCCTGCTGGACGAGTGCAGGCTGCGGCTGGACGACCCGGTGGATCCGTGGCTGCCCGAGCTGGCCGACCGGCGGGTGCTGAAGCGGATCGACGGCCCGCTGGACGACACCGTGCCGGCGCGGCGGCCGATCACCGTACGGGACCTGCTGACCTCCACGTTCGGGCTCGGCATGGACATGACGGCGCTGGGTGCTCCGATCATGGGCGCGATCTTCGAGCAGGGGCTCACGCCCGACCTCCCGGAGCCGATGCCCGAGCCGGACGAGTGGATGCGCCGCCTGGGCACACTGCCGCTGATGCACCAGCCCGGGGAGCACTGGCAGTACCAGATCAGCCACGACGTGCTCAGCGTGCTGGTGGCCAGGGTCGCCGGCCGGTCGTTCGAGACGTTCCTGCGCGAACGCGTCCTCGACCCGCTGGGCATGAAGGACACCGCCTTCCACGTGCCCGCCGACGAGATCGACCGACTGCCGGCCCTGTACGCCCCGGATCCGCAGACCGGCGAGTTCCACGTGTGGGACGAGGCCGAGGGCGGGCGCTGGAGCAGCCCCCCGGCGTTCCAGGGCAGCGGCGGCGGGCTGGTCTCCACCGCCGACGACTACCACGCCTACTTCCGGATGCTGCTGAACCACGGGATGCACGGGAACGAACGGATCCTGTCCCGGCCCGCCGTCCAGCTGATGACCACCAACCGCCTCACACCCGAGCAGCAGGCACCCCGGCACGCCATGGCCGTCAACAACGTCCATCTGTCATTCGGCCAGGGCCAGCACGGCGGCTGGGGCTTCGGGATGGCGGTGCGCACCTACCGTGGTGACTACGCGCCCGTCGGCCAGTTCGGCTGGGACGGCGGAAGCGGCACCTCGACCTACGCCGACCCGGAGAACCGGCTCACCGGGATCCTGCTCACCCAGGTCGGGATGTCCGTCCCGAATTCGGCTCACGTCATCCACGACTTCTGGACCACGCTCTACCAGGCGATCGACGACCGACGGTGAGGCGCCGGTGGCCGGGTGGGGTTCCCCGGGCCGCGCCCGGCCGGCGCGGCGCCCAGGTGGGCGTCGTCGCCGCATCCGGCATCGGCCACCGATCCGGCGCGTCCTCACCGGGAACGGCGCCTTCCGGCCGGGGAGTGACCGGCCGTCGTCGTTCACGATGGTTCACCTGCCGCCCGGGGCTGTCGGAGGGCCGCCATAGAGTGGGCCGATCCGCAGCGCTTTCCTGAACGAACGGGTGGAGATCATGAGCGAAAAGTTGACCTTGATGGCCGTGCACGCCCATCCCGACGACGAGGTCCTCGGGACGGGCGGGATCTTCGCCCGGTACGCCGAGGAGGGCATCCGCACCGTCCTGGTCACCTGCACGAACGGGGAGCAGGGGGACGCCCCCGGCGGGGTGAAGCCCGGCGAGCCCGGCCATGACGAGGCGGCGGTGAGCGCGCTGCGGCTGGAGGAGCTCCGCGCGTCCGTGGCCCACCTGGGGATCGAGCACGTGGAACTGCTCGGCTACCGCGACTCGGGCATGGACGGCTGGGACGGGAACAAGGCCGAGGACGCCTTCGCCAACGTCCCGGTGGAACGGGCCGCGGCGCGGCTGGCCGAGCTGATGGAACGCTACCGCCCGCAGGTCGTGGTCACCTACGACGAGAACGGCGGCTACGGCCACCCCGACCACATCCAGGCGCACCGGATCGCCATGGCCGCGACCGAGGCCTGCGGGATCCCCGCGAAGCTGTACCACACCGCGGTGCCCCGCGAGGGGATCGCCGAGCTGTTCGAGCTCCTCCGCGCGGCCGGGGTCCCGTCCGAGGAGCTCGAGCTTCCCGACGACTTCGGGGTCCCGCAGGAGCAGATCACCGCGATGATCGACGTGGCGCCGTACGTTGAGCGCAAGCGCAAGGCCCTGGAGGCGCACGCGAGCCAGGGGGACAGCATCTTCATGCTGCGCATGCCCCCCGAGGCGCAGCAGCAGGTCCTGGGGACCGAGGCGTTCATCCGCGTGATCAACCGCGTTCCCGGGGCGGCCGACCGGGAGGACGACCTCTTCGACGGCCTCCGCTGAGGGCCGCGTCCCCAGCCGTCCCCAGCCGTCCCCAGCCGTCCCCGACCGTTCCTGGCCGTCCCCCGGTCGTCCCCGGCCCTCCCTGACCGGGAACGGCCGGGGGACGGCAGGGCACGCCGAAGCTACGCTCCGGTACCGATGTCCGGAGAAGCCTGGTTCGCCATGGTGCCCGCCTTTACGATCTTTTCTCTGGTGAGCAACCGTGGAAACCCAGGGGAGTAAACGGTATGCGGGATCGACGGCTCCTCGCGCTGATCGTGTCGGCGGTCATGATCGTCATCTTCGGTGCGTACGCGGTGGTGGCGGCTCCCGGCAGGGGCGTGGCCTCCCCGTCGCCCCGCCCCCTGCCCGCCGACGCGGCCGAAGACGCCGCCGGGGACGCCGAGGAGACCGGAGAGGCGGAGGAGGCCGAGGGGGCGCCGTCCTCCGCGGCGCCCTCCCCGCCCTCCCTGTCGCCGGTCCCGGTCACGCCGACCCCGCAGGAGGGACCCGAGTGGGCCGGGCGGGGCTACCTCGCCGCCTGGCAGGCCGGTGACCTCGCCGCCATGACAGCCCTGGTCGCCGATCCACCGGCCGACCTCGCCGACCGGCACCGCCGGTTCGACACCGAGCTGCGGGTCACCTCGCTCTCCCTCACCGCCGGTGAGCTGCGCGCGCAGGAGACGGAGACGGCCGAGCTGTCCTTCAACGGGGTACGGGAGGTCACCGGGCTGGGCCGGTGGCCCTTCGCCTCGGTGCTGCGTCTGGCGCTGCGCGACGGGACGTGGAAGGTGCTCTGGTCCCCGGAGACGATGCATCCCTCGCTCAAGGACGGCGGGAGCCTGCGGCTGAAGGAGAGGGAGGTCCGGACCCCGGCCACCCTCACCCGCGAGGGACGGCCGTTCCCCCGGGAGAGCAGGGCGGGCGACTACTTCACCGGCCTGGACGGGATCGCCGTCGAGGTGAAGCTGCTGGAGGAGCCGTCGGGCAGGACGCTGCAGTCCTCCCGGCCCGAGAAGCGGTCCGGGGCCAGGACCACGATCTCCCAGCCCGTGCAGGCCGCCGCGGCCCGGGCCCTTGACGGGAGCGTGCGGCCCTCCGCGATCGTGGCCGTGGACGTCCGGACGGGCCAGGTGCGCGCGGTGGCGGACTCGCTGGGCGGACGGAAGGCCTTCAACGGCCTGTACCCCCCGGGGTCGACGTTCAAGGTGGTGACGGCCGCCGCGCTGCTGCGCTCCGGACTGACCCCGGACTCACCGGTCGCCTGCCCGGCCTCCTACACCCTCCCGAACGGCAGGCCCTTCACCGACTCCGACGGGATCGACCACGGCACCGTCCCCCTGAGCACGGCCTTCGCGCTGTCCTGCAACACCACCTTCGCCCAGCAGACCTACGAGCGGCTGCGCGACGACCGGCTGCGCGCCGAGGCCGCCGACCGGTTCGGCTTCCGGGAGAAGCCGGGACTGAGCACCTGCCGGATCCGGCCGTACACGACCCCCGACGAGCTGGGGTCCGACGCCATCGGCCAGAACTCCGTACAGGCCAGCCCGCTCTGCATGGCCGAGACGGCCGCCGCGGTGGCGAGCGGCGTCTGGAGGCCCGCCATCATGACCGAGCGGCCTCCCGCGGACTCGCCGCAGCCGGTGCCGCTGGACGACGGCGTGGCCGGGGGCCTGCGGACGATGATGGACGCCGTGGTCGCCCGCGGCACTGCCGCCCAGGCCGGTCTGCCCGCGGGTACGGCGGGCAAGACCGGCACCGCCGAGGTCGAGGGCGGCGAGGACCACGCCTGGTTCATCGGGTACCGGGACTCCCTGGCCTTCGCGGTGTTCGTGGAGCACGGCGGAGCCGGGGGACAGGTCGCGGCACCGCTCGCCGCCAGGTTCCTGAACGCGCTGTGACCCCCCTCCCGCGGTGACCCGGTCCGTCACGACGGCGGGAGCGGGCGGGCAGGATGACGGGCTACCGTACACAGGGTGTACGTGAAGATCTGCGGGCTCCGCGAGCCCGGACATGTGACGGCCGCCGTCGAGGCGGGCGCCGACGCCATCGGATTCGTCCTCACCAGGAGCTCGCGGCGGGTCACCCCCGCGCGGGCGCGGGAGCTGGCCTCGGCGGTCCCGGAGCACGTGCTGACCGTGGCGGTGTTCGCCGGGGAACCGCCCGGGGAGGTCCGCGCCGCCGCGCTGGAGGCGGGCGTGCGCGGGATCCAGCTGCACGGCGACCACCCGCACGAGGACTTCACCGCGCTCGAGGACCTGGGCCTGACCCTGGTCCGGGCCGGGGTGGCCGGCACCGACCTGCGCTGCGGCGCCTTCGACGAGGACCTGCTCATCGTCGACGCGCCCAGGCCCGGCTCCGGGGAACCGTGGGACTGGGCGGCGGTGCGCGGGCGCCCGCAGGGCCGCTGGATGCTGGCCGGAGGGCTGGACCCGTCGAACGTGGCCGGGGCGATCGCCGCCGCCCGCCCGTGGGGGGTGGACGTGTCGAGCGGGGTAGAGGTCGCGCCCGGGGTCAAGGACGCCGGGCTCATCGCGGACTTCGTCACCGCCGCCCGCGGCGCGGCCGGGACGGCGGTGGGGGAGGGCGACGGCTGAGCGACGCCCCGGTGGGGAACGGCGGCGTCGGCGGCGGGCCCGGAGCAGGAACGGGCTCAGCGCAAGAACGGGCTCGCAGCAGGGACGGGCTCACAGCAGAGACGGGCTCAGAGCAGGGACCGGAGGGGTTCGGATCGGGGACGGGGTCACAGCAGGGACGGGGTCAGCGTGATCGGTCCCGCCGCGATGTGCCGCCCGCGCGGAGCCGGGTCGGTGAGCACACCGTCGTGCACCACCACCCGCCCGCCCACCAGCACGGTCCGCGGGCGCCCGGTCAGCGTCATGCCCTCGTACGGGGTGTAGTCGGTGGCCATGTGCAGGTCGCCGGAGGTCACCGTCCAGCGCGCCGAGGGATCCCAGATCGCGATGTCGGCGTCCGCCCCCGGCATCAGCGTGCCCTTGCGGGGATAGAGGCCGTTGGTCCGTGCGGGGCCGGCCGCGGTGAGCTCGACGAACCGGGTGGCCGGCAGCCCGCGGCCCGCGACGAACTCCGAGAAGATCACCGGGAGCCTGGTCTCCACCCCGGGCAGCCCGTTCGGCATGACCCGCACGTCGGAGCGGCGCGACTCCTTCTGCGCCACGTCGTAGCAGCAGTGGTCGCTGCCGATCGTGGTGATCTCCCCGGTGAACAGGTGGCGGGCCAGCGCGTCGACCACGCCACGGGGACGCAGCGGAGGGCAGCAGACGAACCGCTCCGGAACCGGCCCGCCGTACAGGCCGTCGTCCAGCACCAGGTGGTGGGCGACCGACTCGGTGAAGGCGGCGACCCCGCGGCGCCTGGCCGCGGCCACCAGCTCCACCGCCTCCGCGGTCGACTGGTGGACGAAGTAGACCGGGGCGCGCAGCGACTCGGCGATGGCCAGCACCTCGGCCACCGACGCCGTCTCGGCCAGTTCCGGCCGGGTCGCCGCCATGTGCTCGGCGCCGATCCGGCCCGAGGCCGCGCAGCGCTCCTGGGCGTCCACGATGATGTGGTCGGCCTCGCAGTGGATCACCACCAGGCCGCCCAGGTCGCGCAGCACCGTCATGGTCCGCAGGATCGTGTCCTCGTTCGCCATGGTCTCGCCGCGGTAGGTGGTGAACATCTTCACCGTCGGCATGCCGTCGGCGACCAGCGCGGCGAGCTGGGCGGGCACGGTCGCGTCCCACTCCACCACGCAGGCGTGCAGGGCACTGTCGCACAGTCCCTGCGACGCCTTGGCCCGCTGGGCGTACGCCACGTCGGCGGGCGCCTGACCGGGGCGCGGGATCGCGAAGTCCACGATCGTGGTGGTGCCGCCGAACACGGCCGCCGTGGTGCACCGCGCGTAGTCGTCCAGCGAGGTGAAGTCGCCGGAGGTGAAGCCGACGTGGCAGTGCGGGTCGACGCCGCCGGGCATCACCAGCGCGCCGCCCGCGTCGATCTCGACGGTGCCGGAGGGGGCGGGCGTGCCCGGCTCGGTCAGGGCGACGACGACGCCGCCCGCCACGAACACGTCCGCCCGGGCCGACCACCCGGCCTCCACCACGGTGCCGCCGCGTACCACCAGCGAGGCCCTCACCGGGCGCTCCGCCCGAGGTGGGCCCGCCAGCCGCCGGCCTCGCTGATGTCGGTCACTCCCGGCGCGGAGATCGCCTCGGCGCGCATCCGCATGCAGAGCGACCCGCTCCCGTCCGACAGCTCGATCACCCCCAGCTCCAGCTCGGGCGGTTCCCCCGGCAGCAGGCGCTCGCGCAGGATCTCGTAGGTGACCTCGTACAGCTCGCCGGGCACCGCGTGCCCGCCATCGGGGACGGGCGACAGGCCGGGGAACTCGTCGCGTACCGAGTAGAACCGGTAGCGGGGGGCGGTCTCGGCCGGGCCGAGGAACCTCGCCCCGGCCAGCGCGTCGTTCAGGCTGCCGCCCGACATCGCCTGACCGTTGACGAACATGCGCAGACTCTCCACCTGGTCCTCCTTCATCGGGTGCCCCGGCCGCCACGAGGGCTCGCGGCGAGCGGGTCGAACGGGTCTCGCATCAGCCGGTCCGGGCCCAGGTCGGCGACGTTCACCGGCGGTGGCGTCCCCGCGACCAGGTGGCGCAGCGTCTCGCCCCACAGGGGGGCGAAGGTGAAGGAGTACGTGCCGCCCGCCACCAGGAAGCCCGGCGCGCCCGGCACCTCGCCGATCACCGGCATCTCGTCGGGGGTGGCCGCCAGCGGTCCCGCCCACATGCGCAGCAGCCGCAGGTCCCGGACGAACGGCAGGATCCGCACGGCGAGCGCCATGTTGCCGACCAGGCCGTCCACGCCCGCCTCGCTGCGGCCGTCCAGGTCCATGGTCCTGGCCGGCCAGCCGCCGCCGACCAGCAGGTTGCCCGCGGTGACCTGCTTCACCGACAGGCCCTCGCCGATGTGCTGGACCAGGTGCGGCAGGACGGGGGCCGAGCGCACGGTGGCGTGCATCTGGATCGCCACCGGCGTCATCCGCAGCCCGATCCCGGCCATCGCCGCGATCCCGCCCAGCCAGGGACCGGCGACGTCCACCACCACCGGGGCCTGGACGACCTCCCCACCCGCCTCGACCCGCCAGGTCCCGCCGCTCCGGGTGACC
The DNA here is from genome assembly GCF_055586505.1 of Streptosporangium sp. NPDC050148. NCBI lineage: Bacteria > Bacillati > Actinomycetota > Actinomycetes > Streptosporangiales > Streptosporangiaceae > Streptosporangium > Streptosporangium sp. NPDC050148. The sequence continues at coordinate 206,930 of NZ_JBVJIA010000011.1, forward strand.
GCGGTGACCGGCGCGAACGGCACCAGCCGGGCCCCGTGCCGCGCCGCGTCGGCCAGGTAGGCGGGGGTGACCTTCAACGGGTTGGCGTACCCGTCGAGGCCGCACCAGGTGGCCGCGGCGACGGTCGGGCCCAGCGACGGCAGCGCCGAGCGGGCCGCGTCGCCGTCCATGACCTCGGTCGCGATCCCGGCCGCGGTCTCCCAGGCGTGCTTGTCGTGCAGTTCTCGTACCTGGGCCTCGGTCTCGGCGATGGTGAACCCGCCGCTGCGGCGCAGCTCGACGGAGGCCTCCAGCTCGTCCTCGACGGTCTCCCACAGGTCGCTGGCGGCCCGCTGCAACGGCAGGAAGCGCGCGCTGTCCAGCGGTACGGCCTGACCAGGGCGACGGGTGTGCACGGCCTGCATGTGCAGGTTGCCCGCGGTGGTGCCCGACCCCTCGCGGCCGGGGGCTCCGCGTTCCAGCACCGTCACCCGGTGCCCGTCGCGCGCCAGCCGGCTCGCCGTGGCGGCGCCCAGCACCCCGGCGCCGACGATCACCACGTCGGACGTCCTCACGTCGTCGTCCCGTCGGCGCGGCTCTCCGCGATCTCCAGCAGTGTCGCCACCGGTACCGGCCTGACCGGTGTCCGGGAAGGGAACGCCTCCACCGGCCGGTCCGCGGTCTCCCCGGGCCGGGCGGCCCTGACCAGCGCGGAGACCGCGAAACCGCACTCGCGGCCCTGGCAGGGGCCCATCCCGGCGCGGGTCCACGCCTTGGTGGCGTTCAGGTCGCCCCCGGCACGCGCGGCCGCGGTCTCGCGGATCTCTCCCGCGGTGATCGCCTCGCACCGGCAGACCGGGGTCTCGTCGGGTACGGAGGCGGCCAGCGTGTCCAGGAGCAGGGCGGGACCCGGGTAGATCGAGCCGGTGAGGGCCGCGAAGTGTTCCGCCCGCCGCCGTGCCCTCGTCCACCGCCGGATCTCGGAGGCGGGCACCGGTCCCCGCCCCTTCCCGAGGGCCGGGGCTCGTGGACCGTCGCGGTCTCCGGCGTCGTCGCGTCCGCGGGTGTCGCCCTGTTCCCGGGCCAGGGCGCCGTGTTCCCGGGCCAGGATGTCGTGGGCGGCGGCCATGCCCCGGGCGACGGCCGCGTGCACCCCGCCGACGCCCGCGGCCTCGCCCACGACGTAGACCTCGTCGCGCGAGGAACGCCCGGCCGGGCCGGTGAGCGGTGACACCTCCCCGGTCACGGCGTCGGTGCCGGTCGCGCAGCCCAGCATGCGGGCGAGGTCGGTCTGCGGCCGGAAGCCGTACCCGACGCAGAGCGCGTCCACCTCGACGGTGCGGATCGGGCGTCCCGGCGTCGCGGCCGAGGCCAGCGTCACCGACGAGACGCGCTCCCGACCGTCCGCGCGCAGCACCACGGTCCTCTGCCAGAGCGGCACCCGGGCGCGGGCGAGCCGCGCCGCGTACCCGGCGAGCTCGCGCAGCCGGGCCGGGTGCAGCAGCGCGCCGGACGCGCGCGGACCCGGACGGTACGGCGTGCCGACCTCGGCGATCCCCGCGACCGTCACCCCGAGGGCGAGCAGCGAGCAGGCGACCGGCAGCAGGAAGGGACCCGAGCCGGCCAGCACCACCCGGTCGCCGACCGAGGTGTGGTCGGCGGCCAGATGCTGGGCGAAACCGGGAGTGGTCACACCGGGAAGCCGCCAGCCCGGGAAGGGGAACACCCGCTCGTAGGCCCCGGTCGCCAGGATCACGTACCGGCCGCGCAGCCGCACCGCCCGGCCCGCCGCGTCGGACGCCAGCAGCGTGCTCCCGTCGTCGGCCACCCCCCACACCAGGTGGCCGGTGCGGCACTCGACGCCCGCGGCGCGCACCCGGCCGATCAGCCGCCCGCCCTCGGGGCGGTGGTCTCCCCACACCCGCGCGACCTCGGGCGCGGGACGCCGGTAGTACTGGCCGCCCAGCTCGGGTTGCTCGTCCAGGATCGTCACGGTCAGCCCGGACGCGGCCAGCCGGGCCGCCGCGGTCAGACCGGCCGGGCCGCCCCCGACGATCACCACGTCCCGCCGCACGACCGCCCCGTCGCCGTCAGCCGCCATCGGGACCCTCCGAGAGGGCGGCCGTGTCGACCCGCATGCCCGGGTGGATCCTGGTGAGGCAGGCGCGGACCCCGGCCCGGCCGTCCACGGTCACCTCGCACTCGAAGCACACGCCCATCCCGCAGAACGGGCCACGGAGCGCGCCGTCGACCGGGTTGCGGCCCAGCGTCCAGTGGCGCTCGCCCACGAGGGCGGCGGCCAGGGTGACGCCCTCGACGGCGCTGATCACCCGCCCGTCGACCACGATCGTCGCCCTCCTTGCGGTCACCGGCCCCGTCCCGTCCGCCGAATCCTTTCCGCGCTTCGGGTTCGTTCCGCGTGCCGAGCCTCCCCGGCCCGCCGACCCCGTCACGCGCGGGTCTCCTCGCGGCCCGCGCCGGCATCGGGCGTCGCCGCCTCCGACGCCACCGGACCGGACTCCCGCGCGACCGGACCGGACTCCTCCAGCGCCGCGACCAGGCCGGACTCTTCCAGTACGGTTCTGATCGCGCGGAGCGTCCCCGGGTCGGAGATCGGCAGCAGGGGCGGGCGCACGTGCCCGCCGGGCTGGCCGAGCAGGGACATCGCGGCCTTGAGCTGGGCGATGGGGGAGCCGTGCACGCCGCTGTAGTCGGGAGCGACGAGACGGCCGGACAGGCCCGCGTACCGGTCGGCCCAGGCGCGGGCGGACTCGCGGTCGCCGGCCGTCACCGCCTCGTAGTAGGGGACCGCGAAGGGAGCCCCGACGCCGCCGCCGTCGATGTTGCCGTCACCGCCGAGTCCCAGCAGGACGGCGAGGCCGCGCCGGTGCAGGAAGCTGCCGAACACCCGGACACGGTCGCAGACCGCCTCGACCGTGCCGAGCATCCTCAGCCAGTCGCCGGTGCTGTCCTTGATCGCGACCACGTTGTCGAGGTCGGCCAGCCGTTCGGTCAGCCCGGGGTGGGCGGAGATGTCGACGGCGACGCCGCGCGGCCAGTTGTAGACCATGAACGGCAGGTCCGTGGCCGAGCCGACCCGGTCGTAGAAGGCCACGATCTCCTCGGGGCCGGGATGCACGTACGGAGGCGGTGTGGCGAGCAGGCCGTCGGCACCGGTCTCGGCGGCGTGCCGGGCGAGGTCGATCGCCTCGCCGGGCGTGTAGGCGGTGACGCCGACGACCACGGGGAAACGGCCGGCGACCTCCCGTACCGCGATCTCGGTGACGCGGCGGCGCTCGGCCGGCGTCTGGCTGAACCACTCGCCGGTGCTCCCGTTGACCAGGACGCCGTGCACCCCCTGGGCGGCGTACAGCCGGAGCAGCGCCCGCCAGGCCCCCTCGTCCAGCGCGCCGTCGGCGGTGAAGGGGGTGGGGGCGGCCGGCCAGTAGCCGTGCCAGGTGACGTCGTCGCGGTCCATGGGGTTCCCGGGGGTCGGTGCGAGGAACAACCTGCAGATTTTACGGAATCGATTGCACCAGGTTGCTGCACGACCATCTTTCCGGTCAAGCAGGAAATATGTTCTTAACAGGTGTTATTTCCAGAAGTCATCGGCGTGCGACGCGGGAGAAGGGGGCGGTCCGGGAGTTCCCGGGATCGATTCCATGGACGAGGCGCCTCTCGGCGCCTGGTCGACCCGCGCGCCCGGGGACCGGATCCCGGGCGCGCGGGTCGGCCGCGCATGAACCGGCGGGGGAGCCGGCCGCGCATGAACCGGCGAGCCGGCCGCGCATGAACCGGCGGGGGAGCCGGCCGTGCATGAACCGGGGGGTCAGCCGCGCATGAGCCGGCGCAGGAGGGAGCGTCGCCGGACGGGCGGTTCGGGGGCCGGTCTCTCCACGGCGGGATGGCGGGCCCGCCAGTCGGCGACGACCTCGTCCACGTCGAAGAGCGGCTGGAGGAGCGGCGGACCCGACAGGGTCCTGCCGTGGCTCTCGCGGATCCGGCCGTTGATCTCCTCGATGATCCGGCGCGCCTCGGCCTCCGTCCGCGCGTCCGCCGCGGCCACCCGCGCCTCCTCGGCGTCCTTGCGCAGCGCGAGCGTCCCGGGAAGCGGGAACGACAGGTTCTCCGCTCTCATCTTCTGCTTGACCCACCACATCTCGTCGGGCTGCCTGCCCGCGTCGGGGAGGGGCTTGCCGGCCCCCGGCAGGTTGTCGAACTCCCCGCGTTCGGTGGCCTCGCGGATCTGCCGGTCGATCCACGTCTCGAAGCTGACCCCGGGCGGTTTGCGGTCCGTCACGGTCGGGCCTCCTGTCGTGGTCGGTGACACCTTCGAGGGTAATCGGCGGTGCCCGGTGGGGCTCTCCGCGGCCACCGGGGTGCACGGATCCCGGCCTTGCCAAAATGGTCAACCATGTTTACGGTATGGACAACCACATTGACTGTTTCTGGTGCGTGCGGACGCCGAGCCCGGCTCCGGCGCCCGCCGAACCCCGCAGAGAGAAGGTCCCCCATGCCCTCCGACGTCTTCGTCGCCCACACCGCCGAGAGCGCGCCGCCCGAGATCCGCCCCACCATCGAGGGCGTGACGCGGAAGTTCGGCCACCTTCCCTCGGCGGTGGCCCTGATGGCCGAATCCCCGCAGCTGCTCAAGGGGTTCCTGGCGGCCTCGGCGTCGTTCGAGCAGGCCACCCTCGGCCCGCTCGAACGAGAGATCGTCATCCTGACGGTCGCCACCCGGAACCGGTGCCACGTCTGCGTGGCGCTCCACACCGCCACGCTGGCCGGGCTGGACGCCCCGCCCGAGGTCGTCGAGGCGCTACGGTCGCGGAAGCCCCTGGCCGACACGCGGCTGGAGGCGGTACGGCTCTTCACCCTGGCCGTCATGGACCGCCAGGGTGCCGTGGACGACAACGAGATGCGGGCGTTCCTCGACGCCGGCCACACCGCCCGGAACGCGCTCGAGGTCGTTCTCGGGGTGGGGACCTACACCATCTCCACGTTCGCCAACCGGCTCGTCGACGCGCCCCTCGACCCCCAGATGAGCGCCTTCGCCTGGGACGGCGGAGAGGCCTGACCGGACGGCCCGGGTCAGGCGGCCCGGGTGGGCGGCTCAGTTCAGGCGACTCAGGTCAGGCGGCTCAGACCGTCGGTGATCGCCTGGCGGAGCATGTCACCGTACGCACCCTCGGGGAGGTCGTGGACCCGGTCGGAGGCCAGCCGGAAGTGGCGACGGGCCTCGTCGGGATCGCCCAGCAGCTCGTGGGCGGCCCCCATGTTGACGTGGAGCGAGGGGTAGAACGGGAGAACCCGCTCGTCCGCCACCGCGTCGGCGTGCTTGAGCGAGATCTCGTTCCAGCGCAGGGTCTCCTCGGCGGACTCCTGGTGGCGCGCGACGTAGTGGGCCGCCACACAGGCGTCGAAGTCGTCGGTCCGCTCCAGCCACGCCTGCTCGAACAACCGCAGCGCGTCCTCGGGACGGCCGTCGGCCTCGGCCTCCATGCCCTCGGCGCAGAGCTTGATCACCGGGTTGTCAGGGTCCACGATCCCCACCTTCCTGTCGTACGGGACCGGCAGACTACGGGCCGGGACCGACAGAACCGCGACCGGCGGGACCTCGGCCCGGTCGCTCCGCCCGCCGGGTGCTCGCGCGCCCGTCCAAGAGTTTCCCAACTCCCCGCCAGGACACCGTCACCCGGCGGGGAGAACGCCGTCCCCCGCGTCCGCTCCCGCACAATGACCACGATCCCGCGTTCACGCCGCCCGGCGCGGGGACGGGGACGGGCCGGTGGACGGGGCGACGCACCGGGGACCCTGCCGGGCGACACGGTGGAGCGCCGCTCCGTCCTGTGGTCCCGCCGTCCGGCCGGGCGGGCGCACGCGGGGGCGGTTCCACGACGGGCATCAAGGACGTGACGCATGCACATCGATCTCACCGGCAAGACGGCGCTGGTCACCGGATCCACCCAGGGGATCGGGGCGGCCATCGCCACCGGCCTGGCCCGGGCGGGCGCGACGGTGGCCGTGAACGGCCGCACCCCCCAGACGGTGGAGGCCGCCGTCGGCGCGCTGCGCCTGAAGGTCCCCGGCGCGCGGGTCGTCCCGGTCGCCGCCGATCTCGCCACCCAGGCGGGTGCGGACCGGGCCGTCGGCCTCGTACCGGAGGTCGACATCCTGATCAACAACCTCGGCGCCTTCGGGGTACAGGACGCCCTGGAGATCACCGACGACGAGTGGCGGCGCTTCTTCGAGGTGAACGTCCTGGCGGCGATCCGCCTCACCCGCGCCTACCTGCCGGGGATGACGGCGCGCTCCTGGGGCCGCGTCCAGTACATCGCCAGCGACTCCGCGATCGTCACGCCCCTGGAGATGATCCACTACGGGATGTCCAAGACCGCGCTCCTGGCGGTCTCGCGAGGCTTCGCCAAGAAGGCCGCGGGCAGCGGCGTCACGGTCAACTCCGTCATCGCCGGTCCCACGCACACCGAGGGGGTGGAGGACTTCGTCTACGAGCTCGTCGAGCGTGACCTGTCCTGGGAGGAGGCCCAGCGCGCCTTCATGCGGGGACACCGTCCCCAGTCGCTGCTGCAACGGCTGATCGAACCGGAGGAGATCGCCGACATGGTCGTCTACCTCAGCTCCCCGCAGGCCTCGGCCACCACCGGCGGCGCGCTCCGGGTCGACGGGGGGTACGTCGACGCCATCGTTCCCTGAGCCCCTGAAGCCCTTGAAGCCCCCGACGCCCCTGAAGCCCCCGGCCGGTGCCCGCGTGGGCGGTGGCCCTCCCGGCCGGCGGCCTGCGGGCGGGCCCGGCCGCGAGGGAGGGACCCCCGGGGAAGGCGCCGAGGTCAAGCGTTCGTCGGTGAACCCGGGGATAGTCCGGGCGAGCCCGCGGGTACGGACGCTCCGTGAACGATCAGGAGACCGTCCCGGCACCGGACACGCCCGGCGTGCCCGCGTACTGAGCACGGCGAACGGTGTCCCCGTCGTTCCCGTTCCTCCGGCGGGCCGCCGACCGGCTGACCGACACCGCCCCCGGCTGGCTGGTGGAGACGGTACGGCCGGCGCCCGCGGCCCTCGAATGGTGGCCGATGCTGCGCATGGCGGTGGCGGTGACCACCCCCCTCGCCGCGGGGTTCGTCACCGGACACGTCGTGGCCGGTCTGCTGCCGGCCATCGGCGCGATGAACGCCGGCATGGCCGACCGCGGGGGGCCGTACCGGGTCAGGGTCATCCGGATGGCGGCGGCCGGCACCGCCGGAGCGGTCGGGTACCTCGTCGGCGCCGCGATCCGCGACCACGGCTGGTGGGCGGTGCTCGCCGTGGTGGCCGTCTCCGTGGTGTCCGCGCTGATCAGCACGAGCGGCGCCACCGGATCGGCGGCCGGGCTGCAGCTGCTGGTGATGACCGTGCTGTCCATCGGCATAGCGCTGCCGGGATCGCCCCTGCTGAACGCGCTGGCGTTCCTGCTGGGCGTGGGATGGGTGATCGCCCTGGGGGCCGCGGAGTGGCCGTTCCATCCCCGCGCGCCCGAGGAGGCCGCGGTGGTCACGGTCTACCGGGCCCTCGGCACCCTCCTCGCCGCCCGCACGCGCCCCACCGGCGACACCGGCGACACCGGCGACACCGGCGACACCAGCGGCACCGGCGGCACCGGCGGCACCGGCGCGCTGACCGCGTTCGACGCCGCCCTCAAGAGCGGGTACGACACCGTCCTCGCGGCGCGCTCCCCGGCCGCGGGCCTGGACGCGGGACGCACCCGCCTGGTCGCCCTGCTGAACCAGGCCTCGCTGATCCGCAACGCGCTGCTGTCGCTCTCCCACGAGGGGCGCGAGCCGCCCGCGGAGCTCGTCGCGGACGTCGAGGAGGTCACCGCCTCGCTCACCGGCGGGCCCGCGCCGCGGACGCTGCGCCACGAGTGCGACTCGCCCGCCGTGCGCGCCCTGTGCTCCGCGGTGGAGGGGGCCGTGGCCCTGGCCTCCGGCGGCGACGTGGCGGCCGAGCAGCTGCCGTACGAGAGGATCGGCCGCCGGGCCCGGCTCCGGGCCGCCCTGAAGGACATGTGGTACGGCCACCTCGTCCGCGTCTACACGGTCAGGCTCGGGCTCTGCATGGGCGTCGCCGCCGCGATCGGCATGCTCGGCTGGTTCGAGCGGTCCTACTGGATGATGCTGACCGTCGCGCTGGTGCTCAAGCCCGACTTCGGGTCGGTGTTCGCCCGTGCGGTGCAGCGCGCGCTCGGGACCGTCGCGGGCACGCTGATCGGCACCCTGATGCTCGTCGTGGTCCCGTACGGGACGCCGCTCCTGGTGCCCGTCGCGGTGTGCGCGGCGCTGCTGCCGTACGGCGTGCAGCGCAACTGGGGTCTGCTCTCGGCCTTCCAGGCGCCGCTGGTGCTGCTCCTGGTGGACCTGCTGACCCGCGGGGGGCCCGGACTGGGCGTCATCCGGCTGGTCGACACGCTGGCCGGATGCCTGATCGTCCTGCTGCTGGGCTACCTGCCGTGGCCGACCAGCTGGGAGGCGCCGGTCGGGCCGCGGTTCGCCGACGCCGTCTCGGCCACCGCGAACTACCTCCGGCACGCGTTCGACCCCGGGCACACCGGCAGGGCGCTGCTCCGCCGCGGGGTGTACGACGCCCTGGCCGACCTGCGGACGGTCTTCCAGCGGGCGATGACCGAGCCGGCCGTGGTCAGCCGGCGCGTCACCACCTGGATGCCCGCGATGACCGCCCTGGAGCAGGTGGCGAACGCGACCGTCGCCACGGTCGCGCGGACCGAGCGCGGCGCGCTGCCGCCCCCGGACACCGCGGTCCAGACCCTGGCCGGTTGCCTGGACGACCTCGCCAGGGACGTCCGCGCCGGACGGGAACCCGCCGATCCGGCGTTCTGCGAGGAGAAGAGCCTGGAGCGGATCGACTCCGCGGTGCGCGGCCTGCGCGACACGGTCTCGGCCAACCGTCCCGGGTGACCGTCCGGCCCGGCCCGGACGGTCCGGGGACCAAGGGACCGGGGACCAAGGGGCCGAGGGCCAAGGGGCCAGGGGACCCGCTTGACCCTGACACGGTGACAAGGTCTTCACTGTGGCCCAGGAGGTGGTCCCCATGACCATGCGGGAACAGGACACGGACATGATCCGAGCGCTCCGGGGGCTGGAGGACGGCCGTGCGTCGGTGCGGCTGCGGGCGGCGATGGCGCTCGGCACGACCCCCGGCCCGCGGTTCGTCGGCCCGCTCGTCGAGCGGTGCGCGGTCGAACCGGAGTTCTACGTGCGCGACATGCTGACCTGGGCGCTCACCCGGCACCCGGCCTCCCTGACGGTCCCGGAGCTTCTCGGGGAGCTCCGCTCGGAGCGTGCGCAGGCGCGGAGCCAGGCGCTGCACACGCTGTCCAAGATCGGGGACCGGCGGGCGTGGCCGGCGATCACCCGGGCGCTCCTGTCCGACGCCGACGACGAGGTGGCGCGGAGCGCGTGGCGGGCGGCGGTCGTGCTCGTACCCGAGGGGGAGGAGCACGAGCTGGCCGCGGCGCTGGCGGCACAGCTCGGGCGCGGCGAACGCGACACGCAGCTGAGCCTCAGCCGGGCACTGGTCGCGCTCGGTGAGATGATCGTGCCGGCCCTGCGCGCCGCGGCGGAGGATCCGGACCCTCGCGTACGCGCGCACGCGATCGCCACGGAACGGCTGCTGCGCGACCCGGAGACCGGGTTCGCGTTCGCGATCGAGGAGGCCAAGCGCGTCGTGGCCCTCGGCGACACCGGCGGGAAGGAGTGACGGACGGTGCTGATCGGCGACGTGGCGCGGCGGTCCGGGGTCAGTGCCCGCATGCTCAGGCACTACGACACGCTCGGCCTGGTGCGGCCGACGGGCCGTACCGGCGCCGGCTACCGGGAGTACTCCGACGAGGACATCCGGCGGATCTTCCACATCGAGAGCCTGCGGTCCCTGGGGCTGTCGCTGCGCGACGTCGGGCGCGCGCTCGACGATCCCGGCTTCACGCCCGCGGACCTCGTCGACGACCTCATCCGCCGGACGCGCGAGCGCATCGCGGCCGAGACGGAGCTGCTCACGCGGCTGCGCCGGATCGACGCCGCGGAACCGGCCGGCTGGGAGGACGTCCTGCAGATCGTCGCGCTCCTGCAGGAGCTGGGGTCGGCCAGCGCGGGCAGGCGCCAGCGCGCGGCCCTGTCCTCGGTCGAGGAGGCCGCGGTGCCGGTGGAGGCACTGGTCGAGGCGGCGCTGAGCGAGACGGACCCGAACGTCGCCGGGGCCCTTCGCTGGGCTCTGGCGCGGTCGGGCGACGACGGCCCGGCGCTGCTGGCGAGGGGACTCGGCTCGCCCGCGGCCGAGGTGCGCGAGCGCGCCGTCCGGGCCATCGCCGAGATCCCGGACGACCGGGCGACCGCAACGCTGCGTGAGGCCCTCGCCAGCCCCGACCCCGTGGTCCGCAGGCACGCGGCCCTGGCGCTGGGGGCACGGGGGGTGGCCGACGCGATCCCGGTGCTCGTCGACACCGTCGTCGAGGGGACGAACGACGTCGACGCGGCCGACGCCCTGGGCGCGCTGGCGAGCCGTCCCGCGCTGGCGGACCGGATCGCCACCGGGCTCGTCGATCGCCTCGCCCACGGGGAGGTGGAACCGTCCGCGCGCCGGCGGCTGACCCAGGCGCTCGCGGACGTCCCGGGAACCACGGCGTCCCGGGCCCTCGCCGAGCTGTCCCGTGACGAGGACCGTGCCGTCGCGCTCACCGCGACGTACATCCTGGGGCTCCGGGGCGCGCGATGACGGCTCTTCCCGGCGTGCCGTGCGCGGCGCCGGGCCACGAGGTGCCCTTTTCGACAGTGGACGGCTCCCCGGCCCGGGGGCCGGGGAGCGCGTCATAGGAACAGGCTGAGCAGCAGGACGAACACCAGACCGGTCACCGAGATGATCGTCTCCATCACCGACCAGGTCTTGATGTTCTGCCCCACGGTGAGCCCGAAGTACTCCTTGACCAGCCAGAATCCCGCGTCGTTGACGTGCGAGAAGAACAGCGAGCCGGCGCCGATGGCGAGCACGAGCAGCGAGGTCTCGCCGACGCTGAGGTTGGCGACCAGCGGCGCCAGGATGCCGGAGGCCGTGACGGTCGCGACGGTCGCCGACCCCGTGGCCAGCCGGATGAGCACGGCGACGAACCAGGCCAGCAGCAGCACCGACAGGCCGCTGTTCTGCACCCAGGTGGCGATGAGGTCGCCGATCCCGGTGTCGATCAGGGTCTGCTTGAAACCGCCGCCCGCGGCCACGATCAGCAGGATGCCCGCGATCGGGGGCAGCGACTGCTCCAGGGACTTCGCGACCGCCTTCCGGTCCATGCCCGCGCCGAGACCGAGGGTGAACATCGCCACGATGACGGCGATGAGCAGCGCGATCAGCGGCGTGCCGAGGAAGTCGAGGACCGAGCGGATCGGGTTCCCCTCGGGGAGGAGGATGGCGGCGAGCGCCTTGCCCATCATCAGCACCACGGGCAGCAGCACCGTGGCGAGGGTGACGCCGAACGAGGGCCTGCGGGTGTCCTCGGCCGCGGGCCGGGTCTCGTAGAGCTCCGGCGCCGGGACGTCCACCCAGCGGGCCGCGTACTTGGCGAACAGCGGCCCGGCGATGGCGACGGTCGGGATGGCGACGAGCACGCCCAGTCCCAGCGTGATGCCCAGGTCGGCCTTGAGGGCGTCGATGGCGACCAGCGGCCCGGGGTGGGGCGGGACCAGGCCGTGCATCACCGACAGGCCGGCGAGCGCGGGGATGCCCACCCGGATCAGCGAGACGCCGGAGCGGCGCGAGACCAGGAAGATGACCGGCATCAGCAGCACGAGGCCGATCTCGAAGAACATCGGCAACCCGATCAGGGCGCCCACCGCGGCCATCGCCCAGGGCAGCGAACGAGGACTGGAGCGGCCGACGATCGTGTCCACGATCTCGTCGGCCCCGCCGGAGTCGGCGAGCAGCTTGCCGAACATCGCTCCCAGCGCGATGAGGGTGCCGACCCCGGCGGCCGTGCTGCCGAACCCGTCGGTGAAGGCGGAGATGGTGTCGGCCATCGACAGGCCCGCCACGGCTCCCACGGCCAGCGAACCGATGGTCAGGCTCAGGAAGGGGTGCAGCTTGAAGTACGTGATCAGCAGGACGATCAGCGCGATGCCGATGAGCGCCGCCGGGATGAGCCTGCCGGCGGGGGCCGGGGGAGGAGCGGCCAGCACGGTCAGCACGGTGGTCATCGCGCGCCCCCGGGCTCGTCCGTGTTCCGGGCTCCGGCCGGATCGGCGGGCGACGGGCCGGGGCCGGTCGTGTTCGCGGCGTCGAGGTAGGCCTCCACGAGGTCGTCGACGGGCAGGGAGAAGTCGAGGACCATCCCGCGCTCGTCGGGCTCCAGGGGCTCCAGCGTCTTGAACTGCGAGTCGACCAGTGAGGTGGGCATGAAGTGCCCGGGGCGGCCGGCCACCCTGCGCCGCACGGCGTCGATGTCGCCGTGCAGGTGGACGAAGGTCACCGACGGAGCGGCCTGCCGCAGGAGGTCGCGGTAGCTTCGCTTGAGGGCCGAGCAGCTGGCCACGCCACCGGTGGCGACGTGGTAGGCGAGCCAGTCGCCGATGGCGCGCAGCCACGGCAGCCGGTCGTCGTCGTCCAGCGGGATGCCGGCCGACATCTTGGCGACGTTGGCCTCGCTGTGGAAGTCGTCGGCGTCGGCGAAGGGCAGCCGCAGGCGCTGGGCGAGAGCCGCCCCCACCGTGGTCTTGCCCGAGCCGGTCACGCCCATGACGACGAGTAGCGCGGCACCGGGAGCCGGTGCGGCGGGGTCCTGGGTGGGGTTCGTGGCTCCTCCGCTCCCTAGGAGGCGCGGCCCGCGGACGGATCGCTCACGCGACCCGGCGACGGGACGGCCGCGCCTTGAGGATGTGTTGATGCCGCGTTCATATCGGCATGTCCCACATGCCCGCATGTCATTACCCGAAACTCACCCGTCACACGGGCCCGGCGCTCCCCCTCAGGGCTTGCGGGCCACGCCGCAGAACTGGGAGACCTCCGCAGGCTCGCCCGGGAGGCCGGGTTCCGGGCGCCAGCGCGAGCAGGAGACCACCCCGGGCTCCAGCAGTTCCAGGCCGTCGAAGAACGTGGCGACGTGGTCGCGCGAGCGGGCCACGATCGGCGTCCCGCCCCGCTCCATGAACCGCCGCATCGCCTCGTGCATGGCGTCGCCGTGGACCTCGGCGGTGGCGTGCGCGATCACCAGGTGGCTGCCGGAGGGGACGGCCTCGACCAGCTCCCGTACGACCTGTCGGGCCTCGTCGTCGTCGACGAGGTGGTGCAGGATGCCCAGCAGCATCAGGGCCACCGGCTCGCCGAGGTCGAGGGTGGAGGCGGCCTCGCGCAGGATGTGCCCCGGCCGGCGGAGGTCGGCGTCGATGTAGTCGGTGGCGCCCTCGGGCGAACCGGTGAGCAGGGCGCGGGCGTGCGCGAGGACCAGCGGGTCGTTGTCGACGTAGACGATCCGGGACTCCGGGGCGATCCGCTGGGCCACCTGGTGGGTGTTCTCGGCGGTGGGCAGGCCGGTGCCGATGTCGAGGAACTGGCGGATCCCGGCCTCGGTGACGAGGTGGCGGACGCAGCGGCCGAGGAACGCCCGGTCGGCGCGGGCCGAATCCACGATGCCGGGAATGAGGCCCTCCACCATGTTCCCGGCCTCCCGGTCGGCGGGGTAGTTGTCCTTTCCGCCCAGCCAGTAATTCCAGATGCGCGCCGAATGCGGATGCTCGGTGTCGAGCTCCGCGGTTCGCCGGTCGGATTCGCGAGCGGTACTCATGAGGGTGGAGTCCATTCGTGAGGTGTTCGCGCAGAATAGGGAAGATGGTAACTATCACATGCCTGATCAACATGGCAAATTAGGTTTATTGCTCGTTCTGTATATATGAGTTGATATATCCGCAAAGGGATGGGTGACCGGAACTGCATAGGCCGTATCTCCCGTCACGGAACGCCACGACCGCCGCCTCGGACGGGCCCCTATGTTCTGCGGCGCCCGCCCTCGCGGGGCCACGCCCCTCACCGGCTTCCCGGGACAGGCGGGACGGGCGCGGGTTCACCGGTCCTCGGGACGCGCGGGGCAGGCGCTCCTCACCTGCCCCCGGAGCGCGCGGGGCCGCGCGTCCGGCGCGGGAGAACCTTTTCCGATTCCAGGGACGATCTCCGGAATAGCGCCGTACGGGCGGGGCACAGCCTGCCCATGGCTGACACCGCGATCGTCGACGTCGACGGCACCCTGGTCGACACCAACTATCAGCACGCGCTGGCCTGGTCCCGGGCGTTCGGCCGTCACGACGTGTGGCCGCCGTTATGGCGCATCCACCGGCACATCGGCATGGGCGGGGACCAGCTGGTGGCGGCGGTCGCCGGGGACGAGGTCGAGCGGCGGCACGGCGACGCGCTGCGGGACGCCTGGGGGGAGGAGTTCGACGTCTTCCTCGACGAGATCAGGCCGCTGGAGGGCGCCACCGCGTTCCTGGACGAGCTGGGCAGGCGCGGGTTCACCGTCGTGCTGGCCTCGTCCGGAAAGCCCCAGCACGTCGAGCACTTCCTCGACCTGGTGGACGGCCGCTCGCACTGCGCGGCGTGGACCACCTCCGAGGACGTCGAGGCCACCAAGCCCGCGCCCGACCTGCTGAAGGTGGCGCTGGACAAGGTCGGGGGGACCTCCGGGGTCATGGTGGGCGACTCGTCCTGGGACTTCGTCTCCGCCCGCAAGGCGGGTGTCCCCGGCATCGGCCTGCTGACCGGCGGGTTCCCGGCCGAGGACCTGCGCGAGGCCGGGGCGGACCACGTCTTCGGCTCCCTGCCCGAGCTGACCGCCGGCCTCGACCGCACCTCGCTCTGCGCGCCCCGCTGACGGTGACGGGGGCTCAGCTCCAGGGCAGCGTGCCCCGGGTGGCCCAGTAGCTCTCGGGCTCCTCGGCCAGCCCGGCGAGCCGCTCGTCGAGCTCGGCGTCCCAGGTGACACCGACCGCGGCCAGGTTGTCGCGCAGCTGCCCGGCCGAGACCGCGCCGCTCAGCACCGTCCCGGCCCACGGGCGGGCCAGGACGGCCGCCAGCGCGAGCGCGTCCGGGGTGACGCCCCGCTCGCGCGCGGCGGCCGTGAGCACGGCCGGTGCGGCGCGGGCGGTCAGCCGCCCGTTCGCCACGCCCTCCTTCACGATGACGCCCAGACCCGCCCGGTGCGCCCGTGCGAGCGCCTCGCCGGCCGAGCGCTCCAGCAGGTTCCACGTCGACTGCACGGTGTCGAAGAGCCCGATGTCGACCGCCCGGTCGACCGTCTCGGCCTGGCGCGGCCCACTCGTCGACAGGCCGACCGCCACCCCCTCGGCCCGTAGCGCGCGCAACCGGCCGAGCACGTCCCCGTCGTCGAGCACGCCGCTCTCCAGGGTCGCCGAATGGATCTGGTAGAGCGACAGGTGGTCGCCGAGCAGGGCGCGGGTCTGCTCCAGCTGCGCGGTGAACCGGTCGGCGGTGAGCTCCTTCACCTCGTGCCGCTCGGCGTCCATGCGCCAGCCGCCGACGTAGGCGTACCCCCACTTGGAACCGACCGCGACCGCGTCCGGGGCGATCCCGCGCTCGCGCAGCCAGCCCGAGAGGAACTCCTCCGCGCGTCCGTACGAGCGCGCCGTGTCGAGGTAGCGCACGCCCGCGGCCCACGCGGCGTCGAGCACGGCCCAGGTGCGCGCCCGCATCGCGGGGACGTCGCGGTCGGCGCCGAGGTCCTCGGCGCGGCCGAGCGTGATGTAGGCGGGACGGCCGAGCGCGGCCAGCCCCAGGCCGACCGGCGTCACGGCCGGGCCGCTCCGCCCCAGAGGACTCCGGACCAGCGCGTTCATGCGCGCCAATATAGCGGCCGTCCCCGCGCCGGATCCTCGCCCCGGATCCTCGCCCCGGATCCCTGGGCCGGATCTTCGGGTCTGGCAGGATCGGCGGGCCCGCGACCGGCGCCGCGACACGCCGTGATCTTCCTTGACGGGCGTACCGGTGGAACCTACGTTCGAATCCGGGGTACGCGTACCGGTGAAGGCGGCCGGGCGTCCCCCCTCGGGCAGGACGTCGGGGCGGGCGAAGACGGAGGGAGACGGGCATGCGCGGCGTGCTTCTCGCGATCGGCACTCGCAAGGGCCTGTTCCTGGCCCGTTCCTCCGGCGACGGCCCGTTCGAGGTCGACCGGGTCCGGTTCTCCACCATCGGGGTCCCCTCGGTCGCGATCGACACCCGCGGCGCGGTGCCCCGCATCCTCGCCGGGATCGAGTACGGCCACTTCGGCCCGTCCGTGCTGCGCTCCGACGACCTCGGCGAGAGCTGGCAGGAGGGTTCCGCCGTCCCGATCGCCTTTCCCGAGGCCACCGCGACGACCCTCACCCGCGTCTGGCAGCTCCAGCCCTCCCCGTCGGAGCCGGAGGTGGTCTGGGCCGGTGCGGAGCCGGGGGCGCTGTTCCGCTCCGAGGACGGTGGCGCCACGTTCTCGCTGGTGGAGGGGTTGTGGAACCACCCGCACCGGTCACGCTGGCAACCCGGTCTGGGCGGGCTCTGCCTGCACACCGTGCTGTCCCACCCCGGTGACACCAAGACCCTGGTGGTCGCGGTCTCCGCGGCCGGCGTCTACCGTACCGGCGACGGAGGCGTCTCCTGGGAGGCGGCCAACCGGGGGATCCGCGCCCCGTTCCTTCCCGAGGGCGCGCAGTACCCGGAGTTCGGGCAGTGCGTGCACAAGGTGGACATGCACCCCTCCCGGCCCGAGCGGCTCTTCCTTCAGCACCACGGCGGCGTCTACCGCAGCGACGACTTCGGCGACTCCTGGACGTCCATCGGGGGCGGCCTTCCCTCCGACTTCGGCTTCCCGCTGGTCGTGCACCCCGATCGGCCCGACACCCTCTACGTCTTCCCGCTCCACGGCGACGACGACCGCACGCCCGTCGGCCACCGCTGCCGGGTCTTCCGCAGCGACGACGCGGGCGGATCGTGGCGGGCCCTGGACCGAGGGCTGCCCACCGGGCCGGTCCACGCCGCCGTGCTGCGCGACGCCATGTGCGCCTCGGCCGGAGGGGTGTTCTTCGGCACCCGCGACGGCGAGGTGTACGGCTCCTGGGACGACGGGGAGAGCTGGTTCCCGGTGGCCGACCACCTGCCGGACGTGCTGACCGTGCGTGCCGCGCCGGTCTGAGAGCGTCGTACCGGCCCGAAGGCGCGGCGGTGGGGACCGCCGCGCCTTCGGCGCTTCCGGGGGTGCCGAGGTCAGCTCGCGCTGCAGGAGACCGTCGGCCAGGTCGAGTTGCCGTTGCGCTGGATCGTCACGCCCCAGTTGTTGCCGCTGCCGTTGGGCGTGGCGGTCAGCACCTGGGCGCTGGGATAGCTCGCGCTGACGTTCCAGGTGGAGAGGACCTTCGCGGGGGAGGGGACGTTCATCGTGACGGTCCAGTTGCTCGAACCGCTGACCGAGACGTTGAGGTTGTAGCGGTCGCTCCACTGCTCTCCCGCGGAGAGCGACGCGGTGCAGCCGCCCCCGCCGCCGCCGCCTCCTCCACCGGAGGAGCCGCCGACCGTTATGTTGGAGCTCCCGCTGCTCTGGTAACCCTCCGTCGCGAGGATCATGTAGTCGTGGCCGCCCAGGCTCATGCCGTTGCGGGCCCAGGCGTCGAAGTGGTTGCCGGAGGTTATGGTCCCGCCGGTCTTCTTCGACTGCCTGACGCTCCAGTACTGGTTGAAGGTCCTGACGCCGTCGATGGAGGGGGCGTTGACCCGCGTCGTCTGGTAGATGTCGTACGTGCCGCCGTCGCTGGTGACCGTGCCCTTGTACGTCCCGGTGGGACGGTAGGTGCCCCAGTTGTCGACGATGTAGTACTCCACGAGCGGATTTCTCGTCCACCCGTAGAGGGTGAGGTAGGCGTTGCCGGACGGGTTGAAGCTGCCCGAGTAGTCCACGGTCCTGCGTCCGCCGGTCCTCCAGCCCTTGCCGGCGACGAAGTTCCCGGTGTTCCTCCACGAGGTGCTGTAGTTGCCGCCGGATCCCAGCTCCATGGAGACGGTTCCCTGGCTGTCGGTCCAGAACGAGAAGAAGTAGCCGTTGTTGGTGCCGGTCTGGTTGGTGGTGACGGCCGCGTGGGCGGGGCCGGGCAGCACCGCCACGGCCATGGCCAGCGCCACGGCGCAGACACGGCTGACGAGCAGCCTGGTGCCGCCACGTCCGCGGCTCCTCCGGGGGGCGGGGGCATCGTTCATGTGCGTGCTTCCTCCTCGTGAGCGCTGGAGCAGACGGCGTGGTACGGCCGGCGGGGCCGGTGGTGGCCACGGTGGGGTACACCGTGCGTCGGAGTCGTGCACCGCGGGCCGGCCGGTCGTCGGGCGGTCGGCGACCGGAGTCCAGGCCGCGTGGCGGGTGACCCTGACCGGTGGCGGTCAGGGCTTGTGATGGTGAGAGTGTCGGTTCGGCCCGCTCGGACTGTCAACAACTTTCAGAAATGTATCGGTAATATGATCTTGTGGAGAATTCGGCAGGCGGGAGTCGTGCCTGCTCTTCGGGATCGCCTTGCCGAATGTGGTCTGGATCGGCCGATGAAAGCTTCTTTTACATGATCAAAATGTGGCCGGTCTTACGAAATGTTTCGATCATCTCTTGACGGCTTTCAAGGCATGTACGGGATGTCCCACCGGGGCCTGATCGTCTCCCGGATGATCGGCGGCAGAGGACGGCGCGCTGCCGCGGATGGCCGGGAACCGGCCCGTCGGCGCCTTTCCGGGCGCCACCGCGTCCGCGCACGAGAACGCCCCGCTCTCCCTTGCGCGGGGGAGCGGGGCGCCGTCGTCAGGTCAGGAGGCCTCGCATGTCGGTACCGGTGTGGCAGCGGTTCCGTCGGCGGTGAATCCGAACGTGGTGGTGGCGCCGGCGGCGAGGCCGCCGTTCCAGGTCTCGTTCCGGACGGTGACGTTCGCTCCCGAGCCGGACCGTACGCCTCCCCACAGCTGGGTGATGGACTGTGAGCCGGGCCAGGTCCAGCCCACCGCCCAGCCGTTGATCGCACCGGCACCGGCCCGCACGGTGACGCTGGACTGGAAGCCACCGCCCCAGGCGTTCGTCGTCTGGATCGTCGCCGTGCACCCACCGGGGACGGGCGTCGGCGTGGGAGTCGGGGTCGGCGTGGGAGTAGGCGTGGGAGTCGGGGTGGGCGTGGGGGTCGGGGTCGGGGTGGGGGTCGGCGCGTCGATCACGACGGTCGTGAGGGAGCGCGGCCTGAGGGTGACGGCACCGCCCGTGACCGTGACGCGCGCGAGCGAGTTGGAGTTGTCGGTGACGTAGGCGGTGGTGCCACCCTGCAGGCCGTCCCAGGTGACGGCCGAGTTGCCGGTGTTCAGCACCTCCACGACCTTCGATCCGTCGGAGTTGAGGAACGCCGACACCTTCAGCGACGAGTTGCCCGTCGACGTGCCGAGCCGGACCGCGCCCGGCCGGATGAACCGGCTGTACGCCGCCATCGCCCACAGTCGCTTGGACGCGCGGTACGTCCGCGCCGCCGGGTCGATCTGGATCAGCGCCCGGGTGGCTCCCGAGGAGCCCCCCAGCCAGTAGAGGTAGCCGCTGACGTTGCCGACGGTGAGGGCCTGGTGGACGGCCTGGGCGACGGTGAAGCCGTCCTGGCCGCTCCCGTCGTCCCAGCTCTCGTTCCAGGTGCTCCCGTCGGGGCCCCATTCCGACATCCAGGTGCGCTTGTTCCCGGGCTGCGGGCTCGTTATCTGGCTGGCGTAGGTGTGACCCGTGTAGGTGGACACCCAGCGGCGGGCCTCGGGGTCCGCCTCGATGGCGTTGGTGTACGCCTTGGCCTGATCCCAGCCGAAGGCGTCGCAACACGCGAGCCTGACGTCGGTCGCGATCGGGCCGAGGACCTTGACGAAGGCGGCGGCCTGGGCCGGGGTGAAGCGCATGGACTCGTAGGTCGCGATGTAGTCGGGTTCGTTGGTGAACCCCAAGTCCGTGATCTTGATGCCTTCCTGCGCGTAGAACCTCGTGTACTGCGCCAGGTACCGGGCGTAGGCCGCGCGCCACTCGGGCTTGAGGGTGCCGCCGTTGTTCTCGCTCCCGTTGTCCTTCATGTAGCCGGGGGCGCTCCAGGCGTTGGCGTAGAAACGCTTCAGGCCGTACGACTGCGCGACCTTGGCACCCACACCTGGGCGCCGTCGTCGCCGTCCCACACGTACCTCGGCGGCGCGTCGGGGCCACCCGGGTTCTGCGGCTGGATGGAGACCATCTTGTCGTACGGGCTGCCGGTCGGCGAGGCGCCGATGCCCAGGCGCAGGATGCTGAGCCCCGCGCCGGTCTCACGGTCGAACCACAGCCGGAAGACGTCGTTCTGCTGCGCCGTCGACAGGTTGCGCAGCAGTTCACCCCGGCGGAACGCCGTGGAGACGCCGAAGCCGTCCATCTCCTGGTGGCGCACACCGTCCGAAACGGTGATGACGGGCGCGGCCGCGACCTTCCCTGCCGCGCCCTGCCCGTTCACGGCCACCAGTGATGCGCCGAGAAGAGCGACTGCCATGACGATCCGTGTCACGGACCCTCCCGAGATCGTGCCGTCCGGATCGCCGGCAGGTGAGGCCGGTCCGACCGAGGCGGCTCAATGGTTTCTACGGCTGTTCGTCCCGCTGTGCACTCGGCCCGGCGACGGGATCTCCTTCTCGCCGCCACCACCCCGAACGTGATCGCCGCGACGACCGCCGTCGGCCCGAGATGGGCGATCACGGTTATGTTTGCGTTAACAATGGAGCGGAGCGGTGGGTCCCGCCCG
This sequence comes from Streptosporangium sp. NPDC050148, assembly GCF_055586505.1. NCBI lineage: Bacteria > Bacillati > Actinomycetota > Actinomycetes > Streptosporangiales > Streptosporangiaceae > Streptosporangium > Streptosporangium sp. NPDC050148. Next base: position 227,746 of record NZ_JBVJIA010000011.1, read on the forward strand.
GCAACCAAGTGTGGGAAAGGGGCCGAAAGTTGTCAAGGAGATGACCAAACGTTTCGGGGGTATCGCCTCCGCGCGGATGCGGTGACCTGCCACCGGCGCGCCCCCCGCCGAAGACCGTGCCCCTTCCACCAGGGAGAATCCTGCGTGCGAGGCCGAGGTCGCCCGACGTTGCCACCCGATCGTTGCGAGGCCGGTGGGCCTGAACGTTTCACTCCATGCCGTCCCGCCTCCGGCCGATCGAGGCATATGAGGCCGATCAAGGCCGCCGAGGCCGGTCGAGACCGGCCGAGGTCGGTCTGGCTCGAAGGACGTCGTCGCACCGGCGTTCCGGCCGGGGCGTCGGATCCCGGCCGGTTCGTCGTCGTCTCGGGAGCCCGCTTCCGCCCGTGACCGCTCCGTGCGGCTCGTCGTGGCCGGTTCCGTCGGGCTGGAAAGGGGCTATTGATACGCGTACGGCATGTTTCGTCGCCGCTTGTCACTGACTTCCATCGGACGGCGACATCTTTCGCGCCTCCCCGTTCTCCAGGCTCGTAGAACGTTCCATACTCCTTTGTTGCATAAGTCCGTAATTTCGTGATTTTTACTGATGAATCAATAAAAGTAGGAAACAACTGTTCGACAGGAATGCGGGGGAAGCCCGGCTCGGAGCGCTCGTGGAGGGTGCATGAGAAAGTGGGGAGCCGCGGTCGTCGCGGTGCTGACGTCGCTCGCCCTGGGCGCCGCGGGGTCGCAGGCGGCGACCGGCACGACCGGCACGACCGTCAAGGAGGCGTACGAGATCTGGCTCGTCGACCAGTCCAACAGTCCGGGGCTGGCCCACGGCGGCGCCGTGCACGTGTACTCCGGCGCCGACGTCACCACGCGGCTGTCGGCCGCCCGGCCCGCGCACGTGATCGACCTCGGCGGCGCGACCTCCGCCCTCTGCCTGGCGAGCACCGGCAGTGTCCCGGTACGTCCCCATATGATCGTTTTCAACAAGGCCGACACCCACGCCGCGCTCGCCTTCGTCGCCAGCGGCCACGTGGTCGTCTTCAACGCCGCCACCCGCGCCCCGCTGGCCTGCCTGCGCACCGAACCCGGGGCGGGCGGGGCCCGGCAGGCCCACGCCGTCTGGCCCACCGAGGACGACAGGTACCTGATCGTCGCCAACCAGAACGGCAAGAAGCTGGAGCGCATCACCACCGACTACGCCTCCGGCGTCTTCACGACGCAACCGGCCGCCACGCTGGACATGGCCGGGTGCGTCACGCCGAACGGCCTGCCCTGCCAGGCCCCGGCCGTCCGCCCGGACAACGCGCCGATCTGCCCGTTCATCGCCTCCGACAACGGTCCGGTCTTCGTCAGCCTCCGCGGCGGCGGGCTGCTGGTGGTCGACTGGCGCACCACGCCGATGTCGATCGTGGGGGAGTACGACGTGACCCAGGTCCCGGCCAACGGCTGCGGCTTCATCGAGGCCGCGGGCACCGTCTTCGGGAACGGCGGCGGCGGCGCGCCCGGCAACCTCGACCAGTTCAGCGTCTTCCGGCTGCCGATGAGCGGCTACTCGTCGATCGCCTCGCCGAACACCCCGGCCGTCCAGCGCCTCTTCGACGACGACTCGCCCGAGCGCGACGCCCACGGCGTGCTGGTCGCGGGCGACGAGCGCCACGTCTGGGTCGGCGACCGTGACGCCAACGTCGCCGAGGTCTTCAACGGGGCGAGCGGCGCCCACGTCGGCACCGTCGACCTGACCTCCCCGTTCAGCGCCGACCCGACGGTCGACCTCTTCGCGGTCTCGCCCGACGAGAAGTGGGCCTTCGCCTCGACGCGGGGGCCGAACCCGCTCTCCGGCGACCCGCACTCCTCGCACGGGACGAACCCGGGCATGCTCATCCTCAAGCTGACCGGCAACGGCAAGAAGGGCACGGTCGAGGGCCTGGTCCCGATCTCCAACCTCGACTCCTCCGGCGTCCAGCGCGCGGACGCCCACGGCATCCGGATCCGCCGCACCGGCTGAGCCCGGCCCGCCCCGTCCCCGGTGTCCGGTTCCCGGCCGCCGGTCCTCGATCCCCGGTGCCCGATCCCCGGTGCCCGGCCCGCCGAACGGCCGGCCGGGCACCGGGCGTCAGCCGGTCCGGACGCTCAGCGTGAGGTCGCGTCCCAGGACGACGCCGAGACGATCGCGCTCGGCCTCCAGCCCCTTGCGGGGCACGTCGCACTCCTTCCACACCGTGACCGACAGGACGTCCTCCTCGGCGGCCCAGGTGCCGCAGACCCGGCCCCGGCTCACCACCACCGGCGAGATCCACCCGGCCGCCCTGCTGACCTCGCCACGCCGGGACGAGGGCACGACGGTGGTCTCCCTGGTCCCCGGGCCCAGCACGTACTGGTCGAAGGCCGGCAGCAGGCGGACCGTGTCCGTGGGCCTGGCCGCACCCAGGTCGTCGAGGTCCTCGGCCCGCACGTGGACGGTCCGGCCCTCGATCTCGACCGTGGTGATCCGGTCGCCCAGCGCGGCGACCCAGGCGCGCAGGTCGGCCTTCCTGAGGGTGCCGCGGTAGAGCCACTGGTCGAAGCCCTCGATCGGCGCGGGCCCGTAGGCGGCCAGGTAGGCCGGGATGGCGATCCCGGCGGCCTCGGCGGGATCCATCGGGCCGCGCCACGCGGGCAGGTAGGTGTCGGGCCGGGTGAAGGTGACCGTGGCGCCGTCGGACGGCCCGTGGCAGAGCACCCCCTGGAAGGCCAGCGGCTTCAGCACGGCGCCCCAGCCCGATCGCAGGTGCTCGGCGATGCTCTCGTCACCGGTCTTGTCGATCACCTGCGCGGTCAGCTCCTCGCGGGTGAGCACTTGGCCGTCCAGGGCGTGACGGGCCGCCTCGCCGATGGCCTCCAGCCGGTCCCCGGTGACGAAGGTGCGCTGCCAGGACGCCTTCTCCCAGCTCCGGGTCGCCGCCAGCAGGCTCAGGTAGGCGGTGGCCTCCTCGACGGGCAGCAGGTGCAGGGTTCCGCGCATCGCCCAGGTCTTCACCAGCCGCCTGTCCGCCAGCGCCTCGTCGACGCTCCCGCGCCGGGGCTCGCGCTGCCGGACCCCCACGGCGGTCCGTGCCGAGGAGGCGACCTGCGCCTGTACGCCGCACAGGCGGCTCACGATCGCCACGGGGTCGTCGGTCTCGGGGCTCTCCAGCATCTACCTGTTCATCCGCCAGGCGAGGGCACCGTCCCAGGTGATCTTCACGCGGTCTCCTGAAGCGAGGGGGGCGTGCCGGGCGAGCCCTTCGACGATCGGAGCGGCCCGGGCGCGCGGCGACGTCCGCCCATCATCGACGATCGGGTCGTCGGCGTGGGCGCCCAGGGCGGGAAAGCGGTTCGGGGCGGCCGGGCTCAGCGCACCGCCAGCTGGTCCGCCTCGCTCCTGGAGACGCCGTAGGCGGCCCCGCAGAACGTGCACTGCGTCTCGTACCGGGTCCGGACCGGGAAGAGCGGGATGAAGAACAGGCTGAACTTGGTGACCCGCTTGGTCAGGATCTGGGCCGCGGTGTTGCCGCAGTTGGGACAGGTGCGGGTCAGCACACCGAGCCGGTGGAGAGCGGTACGGAGACCGAAGATGAAGAACATCCCTAAGGACTACCCCGTTCCGGGTGGGTATGCCTCCATCCGCCGGATCGGCGTATCAGCAGGTCAGGGCGGACTTCGGCTGGACCGGAGCGGGTGGACCGGGTGTAATGGATGGATCGTTCCACGAAAGGGGCGTGCCGTGACGATCCCCGCCGCCCCCTGTCGCGGTGCCACCGACCCGACCCCCAGGGAGCCCAGTCGTGCTCGACGACGCCCCGCCCCCCGTCGTTCCCCGCCCCGCCCCCGGCTTCGACGCGGACGCGGCCCGTCGCCTCCAGCCGCTCCTGCACGACCTCGTCGCCGTGGTGGCGGCCCCCACGGTCGCGCTGAGCGGCGACGACGGGCAGATCCGCCCGGCCGGGGTCCAGGGAGTGTTCCACGCGGACCGGCGCGTCCTGTCCCGGGCCGTCCTGACCGTCGACGGCCGCGAGCCCGAGACCGTCGGCCACGCCCTGCGGGGATCGGGCGGCGCGGGGTTCGTCACGCTGGCCCGGTGGCTGGGGGACCCCACCCCCGACCCCACGGTACGGATCGAGCGCGTCCGGCAGGTCGTGCCCGGTGGCATGGGGGAACGCGTGGAGATCGTCTCCGCCGCCGAGGTCCCCGTCCCCGCCATGATCACCCTGGAGCTGGGCTGCGATCTCGCCCCGATCGACACGGTGAAGTCCGGCGACGCGACGGGGCCCACCGAGATCACGGCCGGGATCACGGCCGGGATCACCGGCCATGGCGAGATCACCTGGAGTCGCGACGGCGTCCGGGTGACGGTGACCGGTGAAGGCGCGCGGGCCGAGGTCGCCGGAGACGGGCGTGCGGCGTACCTGTGCCGGCCGGTCGCGCTGGAGCCCCGCGGCCGCGTCACGCTCCGCTGGCGGGTGGCGGCGCACGATCCGCGGGCCGTGGTCGTCGCGCCGTCGCGCCCCGCCGAGTGGGCGGCGGGGCGCGACGAACCCCGGCTCGTCGCCACCGACCCCCGGCTGGAGCGGTTGTTCGAACGGTCCCTGGACGACCTGCGCTCGCTCCGGCTGGCCGAGCCCGCCGTCCCGGCCGACGCCTTCCTCGGGGCCGGGGTGCCCTGGTACCTCACGCTGTTCGGGCGCGACAGCCTCTGGGCCGCGCGGATGCTGCTGCCGCTGGGCACCGAGCTGGCCCTCGGCACCCTCCGCGTGCTGGCCCGCCGCCAGGGAACGCGCCTGGACCCCGGCTCGGGCGAGGCGCCGGGGAAGATCATGCACGAGCTGCGCCGGGAGGCGTTCACGGCCGGGGGCGACGGCCTGCGCCTGCCCGCCGTCTACTACGGCACGATCGACGCCACACCGCTGTGGATCCACCTGCTGCACGACGCCTGGCGCTGGGGCGCGCCCGCCGCGGAGATCGCGGCGCTCCTGCCCCACCTGGAGGCCGCCCTCGGCTGGCTCACCGAGCACGCCGACCCCCTCGGTGACGGGTTCGTCCGGTACGCCGACCCCGGTGGCCTGGGCCTGGCCAACCAGGGCTGGAAGGACTCCGGCGACGCGCTGCGCTTCCACGACGGCCACCGTGCCCGGCCGCCGATCGCACCGGCCGAGGTCCAGGGGTACGCCCACCGGGCGGCCCGCTGCGGCGCCGACCTGCTGGAGGCGTTCGGCCGGCCCGGGGCCGACCGGCACCGCGAGTACGCCGCCGCGCTGGCCGGGCGCTTCCGGGAGCGGTTCTGGACGGACGGCCCGCACGGCCGGTTCCCCGCCCTGGCCCTGGACGGAAGCGGGCACCCGGTGGACGCGCTGACCAGCAACATCGGCCACCTGCTCGGCACCGGCCTGCTCGACGGGGCCGAGGAGACCCGCGTCGCCGACCTGCTGGTGACCCCGGAGCTGGCCGGGGGCTTCGGGCTGCGCACGATGTCGGCGGACGCGGGCGGCTTCAACCCGCTGTCGTACCACTGCGGGTCGATCTGGACGCACGACACCGCGATCGCGGTCGCCGGGCTGGCCCGGGGCGGGTTCGCCGCGCAGGCGGCGGTCCTGGCCGAAGGGCTGCTGGCCGCCGGTGAGGCGTTCGGCCACCGCCTGCCCGAGCTGTACGGCGGCGACGACCGGGCCGCGCTCGGGCGGCCCGTGCCCTACCCCGCGGCCTGCCGCCCGCAGGCCTGGTCGGCCGCCGCCGCGGTCACGCTGGCGCACGCCGCGCTCGGTCTCCGTCCCGACGTGCCCGGTGGCCGGGTGCTGCTGGAGCCCCTGGCGGGCGCCCCGCTGGGGGCGGTCTCGCTGAGCGGGCTGCGGGTCGCGGGGGAGCCGGTGACCGCGTCCGTCGACGGGACGGGCGAGGCCGTCGTCACCGGCCTGCCCGCAGGGCTCTCCGTGGTGCCGGGATCAGCAGGGCTCTCCGGGCCTTCCGGGGTCTCCGGGGTCAGCGGCGGCGCAGCGCTGCCTCGGTGACCGCGGGAGGCGAGTACCCGACGTCGGCGGGGCTGATGCTCGTCCCCGGGGGGACCAGCTCGTCGATCGCGTCCAGCACGTCCGGGGAGAGCCGTACCTCGTCGGCACCGAGCTGGCCGGTGAGCTGCTCCAGCGTGCGCGGGCCGATCACCGCCGAGGTCACCGCCCGGTGGGAGAGCACGAAGCCCAGCGCGAGCTGGATCATCGTGATGCCCGCCTCGTCGGCCAGCACGGCCAGCCTCTCGGTGACGTCGAGCTTGCGGGAGCGGATCTCCTCGGCCTTGAAGTCGAAGTGGTCGCCGTTCCGGGAGGCGCGGGAGCCGGTCGGCAGCGGCGCGTCACGGCGGTACTTGCCGGTCAGCCAGCCGCCGTTCAGCGGGCTCCACACCATCACCCCCAGGTCGTAACGCTCGGCCACCGGAAGCACCGCGGCCTCGGCGTGCCGGGCGAGGATCGAGTACGAGGGCTGCTCGGTGGAGAACCGCTCGCGGTTGCGGCGCTCCGCGACCCACTGGGCCTCGACGAGCTCCTCGGCGGGGAAGGACGAGGTGCCGATCGCCCGTACCTTGCCCTGGCGCACCAGGTCCGACAGGGCGCCGAGGGTCTCGTCGATGTCGGTGCGCGGGTCGGGGCGGTGGACCTGGTAGAGGTCGATCCAGTCGGTGTCCAGGCGGCGCAGGCTGTCCTCCACGGCACGCATGATCCAGCGGCGGGAGTTGCCGCGCCGGTTGGGCGAGTCGTCCATGGCGTTGTGGAACTTCGTGGCGAGCACGACCTCGTCCCTGCGGCCCCTGATGGCCCTGCCGAGGATCGTCTCGCTCTCGCCGAACGCATAGACGTCGGCGGTGTCGATGAAGTTGACGCCCGCGTCGAGCGCGGTGCCGACGATGCGTTCGCACTCGTCGTGATCGGTGTTCCCCCACGCCCCGAGCATCATCGTGCCGAGACAGAGCGGGCTGACCTGGATGCCGGTGCGACCGAGCGTGCGATGGTTCACGGCCCCGATCCTGCCAGCCGCCGCCCGGCCACCCGCGGCCGGGCCCGGTCACGTCCGCGACGTTCACGCAGGCAGGAGCGGTGAGAGCCCGCCCGCGCCACCGGATCAGCGCGCCGCACGGCCTCCCCGCGCGACCGTGTGCCCTCCATGCCCCGCCCGCGTCCCGGCCGTGTCCCGCCCGCGTCCCGGTCGTGCGCCGCCCGATCCCTCAGGCCCTCCGTCCGGATCCGGCCACGGTTCTGTGCATTTCTGCGTGGACGGCGCGCCCTTTCGGTGCGGAGATGGGCACGTGACGGGTACGGAGGCGGAGGCGTCGATGGACGAGGCGCGGGATCGGGTACCGCTCGGCAACAGTCCGGTCTTCGACACCGGGGATCTCGACGAGGCCCGCGAGCGGGTGGCCGCGGTGTTCTGCCCCCACCGGCTGGAGCTCACCGGGGACGCCTCCCGGCTGGCCGCGCGGCTCAACTCGGCGCGGCTGGGCTCGGTGCGGGTCAACTACCTGGACTACGGGGCGGACGTCCGCATCGAGCCGGGGGAGCTGGAGTCCTTCTTTCTGGTGCAGATCCCGCTGGCCGGGCGGAGCCTGATCCGCTGCGGCGGTCAGGAGATCGTGTCGACGCCCCGGACGGCCTCGCTGCCGTCGCCGTCGGAACACCTCGACATGCGCTGGGCGGCCGGCTGCCCCCAGCTCATCGTGAAGTTCGACCGCCCCGCCGTCGAGGGGGCCCTGGAGCGGATGCTCGGGGAACGCCTCGACCGGCCGGTCGTCTTCGACCTGGGCGTGGACATGACGGCGGGCTGGGCGCGCGCCTGGAGGGCCATGGTCGACCTGATCGTGGACGAGGCCGAGCACGGTGACGGGATGGCCGCGCAGCCGCTGGCCGTGGCCCACCTGGAGAACGCGCTGATCGCCTCCCTGCTGACCGGTCAGCCGTCCAACTACCGGGACCGGCTGACCGCGCCCCGCCCCGCCGCCGTGCCCAAGGTGGTACGCCGGGCGATGCGTCACATCGAGGAGCACGCCCACCTGCCGCTGACGACCGACGACGTGGCGCGGGCCGTGGCGGTCAGCGGGCGCTCCCTGCAGGAGGGGTTCCGCCGCCACCTCGGCCTGACCCCGATGGCCTACCTCCGGGACGTGCGCCTGGACCGTGTCCACCGCGAGCTGGCGGCCGGTGATCCGGCCGGGTGCACGGTGACCGGGGTGGCGGCCCGGTGGGGCTTCCTGCACCAGGGACGGTTCGCCGCGATGTACCGCGCGCGCCACGGCCAGGCCCCGTCGCAGACGCTGCGCGGCGGCGACAGCGCCGGGAACGCCGGGAACGCCGGGAACGCCGCCGGGAACTCCGCGCCAGACGGACGTAACCCGCGCTGAGCGGATGGCAGGGGATACGGCGCCCGGCATACCGTTCTCTCAGGCGCCGCTCGATCGTTCCCCTCCCTCCACCTCTCACGAAGGACACCGTCATCATGCGCAGAATCCTCATCGTCGGCGCCGGTCAGGCCGGCCTCCACCTCGCCCTCGGCCTGCTGCGGAACGGCTACGACGTCACCGTCGTCTCCAACCGCACCCCCGAGGAGATCCGCGACGGCCGGGTCACCTCCAGCCAGGCCATGTTCGGCACCGCCCTGGGCCACGAGCGCGCCCTCGGCCTGGACCTGTGGTCCGGCGGATGCCCGCCGATCGAGGGCATCCAGTTCGCCATGGCCGGTCCGGACGGCCCGGCCCTCCACTGGGCGGCCCGGCTGGACACCCCCGCCCGCTCGGTCGACCAGCGACTGAAGATGCCCGCCTGGATGGCCGAGGTGGAACGCCTCGGCGGCAAGATCGTCATCCAGGACGCGGGCGTGGACGACCTGGAGGACTACGCCGCCCAGTACGACCTGGTCCTGGTCGCCGCGGGCAAGGGGCCGATCTCCTCGCTCTTCGAGCGGGACACGCCGCGCTCGCCGTACCGGGCCCCGCAGCGGGCCCTGGCCCTGACCTACGTCAACGGTCTCGCACCGCGGCCCGAGTACTCCGCGGTCTGCTTCAACGTGGTCCCCGGGGTCGGCGAGTACTTCGTCTTCCCCGCGCTCACCGTCACCGGCCCCTGCGAGATCATGGTGTTCGAGGGCGTTCCCGGCGGGCCGATGGACTGCTGGGCCGACGTCAGCACCCCCGCCGAGCACCTGGCCAGGAGCCGTTGGGTGCTGGAGACGTTCCTGCCCTGGGAGGCGGAGCGCTGCGCGGACGTCGAGCTCACCGACGAGGGCGGCGTGCTGTCCGGCCGCTTCACCCCGGTCGTGCGCAGGCCGGTGGCCACGCTGCCGTCGGGGGCGGCGGTCCTGGGGGTGGCGGACGTGGTCGTGCTCAACGACCCGATCACCGGGCAGGGCGCCAACAACGCCGCCAAGTGCGCGGCCTCGTACCTGGAGAGCATCCTCGAGCGCGGCGGGCGCCCGTTCGACGCGACGTGGATGGCGCAGGTCTTCGAGCGCTACTGGCAGGACGCGAGACACGCCACCACCTGGACGAACGCGCTCCTGGCCCCGCCGCCCCCGCACGTGGTGGAGATCCTGGGCGCCGCGGACAGGCTGCCCGAGGTGGCCTCCCGCTTCGTCAACGGCTTCGACGACCCCTCCGACTTCGCCGGCTGGTTCCTGGACCCGGCCGGCACGGCCGAGTACCTGGCTCGGGCCGAGCGGGGGGCGGCGTGATGAGGGCTCTCCGCGACGCCCTCGGGCAGTTCGCCACCGGGGTGGCGGTGGTCACCGCCGCCACCGGCCGGGGCGACCGGCTGGGCGTCACCGTCAACTCCTTCACCTCGGTCTCGCTCGACCCGCCGCTGGTGCTGTGGTGCCTGTCCAGGCGGGCCCCCAGCGCGCCCGCCTTCGCCGAGGCCGGCCGGTTCGCGGTCAACGTGCTGGCCGCGGGCCAGGAGCACCTGTCGCGGCGGTTCGCCACGCCGCTGCCCGACAAGTTCGCCGGGGTGGAGACCGTCCTGGCCCCCGGCGGGGTACCGGTGCTGGCGGGCACCCTCGCCCACTTCGCGTGCCGCACGGTGACCACGTACGAGGGAGGCGACCACCTGATCTTCGTCGGGGAGGTCGAGCACTTCCGGGGGGCGCCGGGCGAGCCGCTGGTCTTCCACTCGGGCAGCTACGGGGCCTTCTCCGTACCCCGGAGGGAGGCGATGTCCGGCGCGGCCATGGCCGGATAGGGCGCGACCGGGCCGTGGCCGCGCCCGAAAGACGGGCGCGGCCATCGGGGCCGGGGCGGCACGGGGCGATTAGGGCGGGCCGGCCGGGGTAGAACGGCCCCCGTGAGACCCGGGAGGTTCGTCTCCCGCTGGCCGGTGATCCGCCAGCTCAGGGGAGAGGACGGCAGGAGCGACGCCGCACGCTCGGCGCGCACCGACGCGCTGCGGCCCCGCACCGAGGAGGCCGACACCGTCACCCGGTCGGTCTGCCCGTTCTGCGCGGTCGGCTGCGGCCAGCTCGTCTACGCCAAGGACGGCCGCGTCACCCAGATCGAGGGCGACCCCGACTCGCCGATCTCCCGCGGCCGCCTCTGCCCCAAGGGGGCGGCGAGCAAGCAGCTCGTCACCCACCCCGGCCGGCAGACGCACGTCCTCTACCGGCGCCCGCACGGCACCGACTGGGAGCGGCTCGACCTCGACACCGCGATGGACATGATCGCCGACCGGGTCGTGGCGACCCGGCGGGCGACCTGGCAGCAGGAGCACGAGGGCAGAACGGTCCGGCGCACCATGGGCATCGCCGGCCTGGGCGGGGCGACGCTGGACAACGAAGAGAACTACCTGATGAAGAAGCTGTACACCGCCCTCGGCGCGATCCAGGTGGAGAACCAGGCCCGTATTTGACACTCCTCCACGATCCCCGGTCTGGGGACCAGCTTCGGGCGTGGCGGTGCCACGGACTTCCAGCAGGATCTGGCCGAGTCCGACTGCATCGTCATCCAGGGCTCCAACATGGCCGAATGCCACCCGGTGGGCTTCCAGTGGGTGGTCGAGGCAAAGGCACGCGGGGCGAAGGTGTTCCACATCGACCCGCGCTTCACCCGCACCAGCGCGATCGCCGACCGCTACCTGCCGATCCGCGCCGGGAGCGACATCGTGCTGCTCGGAGCGCTGATCAACCACGTCCTCACCCGCGAGCTGGACTTCCGCGAGTACGTGCTGGCCTACACCAACGCCGCGTCGATCATCTCCGAGGACTTCGGGGACACCGAGGACCTCGACGGCCTGTTCTCCGGCTTCGACCCCGAGACGCGCTCCTACGACCCGGCGAGCTGGTCGTACGAGGGGTCGGGCGAGGAGGCGTCCGGGGGCGGCGAGCACCTGGAGGGCGGCCGGCACCACTCCGCGGCCGCCGGGGGTGACCAGTACGGCTCGGGCGGCGCCCCGGCCTCGTCCAGGCCGCCGACCGACCCGACGCTGCGCCACCCCCGGTGCGTCTACCAGATCCTCCGGCGGCACTTCGCCCGCTACACCCCCGAGCTGGTCGAGGAGCTGTGCGGCATCCGCCCGGAGGACCTCGCCGAGCTCGCCGACGCGATCACCGCCAACTCCGGCCGCGAGCGCACCACCGCCTGGGCGTACGCGGTCGGCTGGACCCAGCACACGGTCGGCGCCCAGTACATCCGCGCGGCGTCGATCCTGCAGCTGCTGCTGGGCAACATCGGCAGGCCCGGCGGCGGCATCCTGGCGCTGCGCGGCCACGCCAGCATCCAGGGCTCCACCGACATCCCCACCCTGTTCAACCTGCTGCCCGGCTACCTGCCGATGCCGCACGCCCACCGCCACGGGGGGCTGGACGACTACCTCGCCAACGTCGGGGCCGACACCGGCTTCTGGGGCAGGAAGCGCGCCTACACCGTCAGCCTGCTCAAGGCGTGGTGGGGTGAGGCCGCCACCGCCGAGAACGACTTCTGCTTCGGCCACCTGCCGCGCGTCACCGGGGACCACGGCCACTTCACCACGGTGATGGCGCAGATCGACGGCACGGTCAAGGGCTACTTCGTGGTGGGCGAGAACCCGGCCGTGGGCTCCTCGGGAGGCCGTGCCCAGCGCCTGGGCCTGGCCAACCTCGACTGGCTGGTGGTGCGCGACCTGACCCTGGTGGAGACGGCCACGTTCTGGAAGGACGGCCCGGAGCTGGCGACCGGGGAGATGCGCACCGAGGACATCGCCACCGAGGTGTTCTTCATGCCCGCCGCCAGTCATGTGGAGAAGGAGGGCACCTTCACCAACACCCAGCGGCTGCTGCAGTGGCGGCACAAGGCCGTCGAGCCGCCGGGCGACTGCCGCAGCGACCTGTCGTTCTACTACCACCTCGGCAAGCGGATCAGGCAGCGGATCACCGACGACGAGATCGACCGGCCGCTGCGCGAGCTCACCTGGGACTACCCCGAGGAGGGCGAGCACGCCGAGCCGTCGGCCGACGCCGTGCTGCGCGAGATCAACGGCACCGGCCCGGACGGGCGGGCCCTGTCGGCCTACACCGAGCTCGAACCCGACGGCTCCACCAGCTGCGGCTGCTGGATCTACTGCGGGGTCTACGCCGACGAGGTCAACCAGGCCGCCCGGCGCAAACCCCGCCGCGAGCAGAGCCGGGTGGCCCCCGAGTGGGGCTGGGCCTGGCCGGCCAACCGGCGCATCCTGTACAACCGGGCCTCCGCCGACCCCGAGGGCCGCCCGTGGAGCGAGCGCAAGGCCTACGTGTGGTGGGACGCCGAGCGCGGGGAGTGGACCGGCCACGACGTGCCGGACTTCGAGCGGCACAAGCCGCCCGGCTACCGGCCGCCCGAGGGCGCGCTCGCCGAGGCGGCGCTGGCCGGGACCGACCCGTTCATCATGCAGCCCGACGGCAAGGGCTGGCTGTTCGCCCCCTCGGGCCTGGCCGACGGGCCGCTGCCCGCGCACTACGAGCCGCACGAGTCCCCGGTGCGCAACCCGCTGTACGCGCAGCAGGCCAACCCGGGCCGGCAGATGTACCTGCGGCCCGAGAGCCCCTACAACCCGCCGGGTTCTTCGCGGTTCCCGTACGTGCTCACGACCTACCGGCTCACCGAGCACCACACCGCGGGCGGCATGAGCCGGCCGCTGGCCTACCTGGCCGAGCTGCAGCCCGAGCTGTTCTGCGAGGTCTCCCCCGCGCTGGCCGCCGAGCTGGGGCTGGTCAACGGGGGCTGGGCGACGATCGTGACGAGCCGCACCGCGATCGAGGCGCGCGTCCTGGTGACCGGCAGGGTACGGCCGCTGCGGCTGCAGGGCGGGACCGTCCACCAGATCGGCCTGCCGTACCACTGGGGCTGGGGCAGCGGGGGACTGGTGACCGGCGACACCGTCAACGACCTGATGCCCCTCGTGCTCGACCCGAACGTCTACATCCAGGAGAGCAAGGCCATGACCTGTGACCTGCGGCCCGGCAGACGTCCCACCGGCAGGGCCCTGCTCGACCTGGTCGAGGAGTACCGCCGTGGCTGAGCGGATGGGCTTCTTCACCGACACGAGCATCTGCATCGGCTGCAAGGCGTGCGAGGTCGCCTGCAAGGAGTGGAACCACGTGCCCGACGACGGGTTCGTCTTCCGGGCCACCTCCTACGACAACACCGGCAGCCTGGGGGCCGACACCTGGCGGCACGTGGCCTTCATCGAGCAGCCGGGCCGGGCCCGGGACGGCCGGGAACCCGCCGGGCCGGACGGCACCGGACCGAACGGACCGAACGGGTCCGCATCGGACGGCGGCGGGCCGAACGGCGGGTTCGAGGACATCGAGGGCTGGCTGATGTCGTCGGACGTGTGCAAGCACTGCACGCACGCCGCCTGCCTGGACGTCTGCCCGACCGGGGCGCTGTTCCGCACCGAGTTCGAGACCGTGGTGGTGCAGGCCGACGTCTGCAACGGCTGCGGCTACTGCGTGCCCGCCTGCCCGTACGGGGTGATCGACCGCAGGGAGCGCGACGGCCGGGCCTTCAAGTGCACGATGTGCTACGACCGCCAGCTCGGCGGGCTGGAACCGGCCTGCGCCAAGGCGTGCCCCACCGACTCCATCCAGTTCGGGCCGCTGGACGAGCTGCGGGCCCGCGCCGCCGAGCGCCTGGAGCACCTGCACGCCGGCGGCCGCTCCGAGGCCCGCCTGTACGGGGCCGACCCCGGTGACGGCGTGGGCGGGGACGGGGCGTTCTTCCTGCTGATGGACGAGCCCGAGGTGTACGGCCTGCCGCCCGACCCGGTGGTCACCACCAGGGACCTGTCGGCCATGTGGGGGTGGGCCGCCGGGGCGGCGCTCTCCATGGCAGGGGCCGTCGCGCTCTCCTTCCTGGGCCGGTCGCGCTCGTTCCCTGGCCGGTCGCGATGAGGCGGGGCGAGGAGGCGATGGTCCCGCAGGCGGAGTTCCGCTCCTACTACGGGCAGCCGATCATCAAGTCGCCGATCTGGCACGAACCCCACATGCCCGTCTACCTCTACCTGGGAGGGACGTCCGGGGCCGCGTCGATGATCGCGGCCATGGCCACGCTCACCGGCCGCGACCGGCTCGCGCTCACCGCCAGGCTCGTCGCGGCCGGGGGAGCCGCGGGCGGTGCCGCCTTCCTGGTCGCCGAGCTCGGCAGGCCCGAGCGGTTCCTCAACATGCTGCGCGTCTTCAAGCCCACCTCGCCGATGAGCGTCGGCTCCTGGGTGCTGGCCGTCCACAGCGGCCTGACGGCGCTCGCGGCCGGCTCCGCGCTGGTCACCCCGCGCCAGCCGCCCTCCGGCCCGCCGCCCTCGCGGCTCGCCGCGGCCCTGCCCGCCCGGCTCGCCGCAGTCCTGTCCGGTACACGGGCCGCCCCCTCGCCCTCCCGGGCCGCGGGGGCCGCGGGGGCCGCGAGGGCCGCGGCCCTGCGCGCCCGGCTCGCCGCGGCGCTGCCGTCCCGGGCTGTGACGCTCCTGCCCGCGGCCGGTGACGCGGCCGGGCTGGTGGCCGTGCTGACCGGCCCGCTGATGGCGACCTACACCGCCGTGCTCGTGGCCGACACCGCCGTGCCCGCCTGGCACGAGGCCCACCGCGAGCTGCCCTTCCTGTTCGCCGGGAGCGCGCTGGCCGGGGCGGGCGCCGCGAGCATGCTGGCCACCCCGCTCCGGGACGCCGGTCCGGCCCGTGCCGCCGCCGTGCTGGGCGCCACCGTCGAGACCGTCGCCGGGGCCGTGATGGAGCGCCGCCTCGGCATGCTCGGCGAGCCGTACCGGCAGGGCGTCTCCGGCCGCCTGATGCGGGCGGCCCGTGTCCTCACGGTGGCCGGAGCCCTGCTGGCCCCGGTCGCCGGACGCGGCCGGACGCTCACCGCGCTCTCGGGCCTGGCCCTCACCGGGGGCGCCCTGTGCACCCGTTTCGGCGTGCTGAGGGCCGGCAAGGCGTCGGCCGCCGACCCGAAGTACACGGTGGTGCCCCAGCGGGCCCGGCTGGAGGCCGCCCGGCAGGAGACCGCGCGCCGGGAGAGCGCGGAGACCTGAGCGATACCGTCCTTTCGCGGCGTTCCCGTTCGTCGTGTTCACGAGGAGCCGTACGCGGAGGAGGACGTGTGAAGTACATGCTGTTGATCTGCGGTGACGAGTCCGCCGCCGAGCACGCGATGGACGGCTGCGACGGATGGGCCGAGGAGATGCGGCGCCGCGACGTGCTGCGGGGCGGCGTGGGGCCAGGTGGTCGCCACCCTCATCCGGGTGACCGGCGACCGGGACCTCGCCGAGGAGAGCGCGCAGGAGGCCTTCGCCCAGGCGCTGCTGCGCTGGCCGCGCGACGGGATACCGCGCAGGCCCGGCGCCTGGCTCACCACGGCCGCCCGCAACCGGGCCGTCGACACCCTGCGCCGCCGTACGGTCGGCGCCGCCGAGCTACGGGAGGTGGCCGCCCTGTCACACGAACCGGAACCAGGTGACGAGAGCGGGGTGCCGGACGACCGGCTGCGGTTGATGTTCACCTGCTGCCACCCGGCGCTGGCGCTGGAGGCCCGGGTCGCCCTCACCCTGCGGACCCTGGCCGGGCTGACCACCGCCGAGATCGCCAGGGCGTTCATGACCGGCGAGCAGACGATGTCCAAGCGGCTGGTCCGGGCCAAACGGAAGATCCAGCACGCCGGTATCCCGTACCGGGTACCGCCCGCGCACCTGCTGCCGGAGCGCACACCCGCCGTGCTGGCCGTGCTGTACCTGCTGTTCGGCGAGGGCTACTCGGCCACGGCGGGCACGGACCTGCTCCGGCGCGACCTCAGCGCCGAGGCGATCCGGCTGGCCCGGGTGCTGGCCGGTCTCATGCCGGACGAGCCCGAGGCGACGGGCCTGCTGGCGCTGATGCTGCTGCACGACGCCCGGCGGGCCACCCGGCTGGACGAGGCCGGTGACCTGGTGCCCCTGGAGGAGCAGGACCGCGGCCGGTGGGACGCCGCGCAGATCGCCGAGGGCGTGGCGCTGCTGGAGGGCGCGCTGCGGCGCGGCCGGGCGGGCCCGTACCAGGTGCAGGCCGCCATCGCGGCCTGCCACATGGAGGCGGCCGATCCTGCGGACACCGACTGGACGCAGATCGCCGCGCTCTACGGGCGGCTGGCGCACCTGACGCCCTTGCCGGTGGTGGAGCTGAACCGGGCGGTGGCGATGGCCGACGGACCCGCCGCCGGGCTGAGACTGGTGGAGGCGCTGGCGGCGTCGGGGGCGCTGGCCCGGTACCACCTGCTGGCGGCGACCCGCGCCGACCTGCTCCGCCGCCTCGGCCGTACCGCCGAGGCCCGCGGCGCCTACCGCGAGGCGCTGGAGCTGGCGCCCACCGGCACCGAGCGGCGCTACCTCGCCCGCAGGCTGGCCGAGATCGGGTGAGCCCCGGGTGTCCGTCGGGGCCGGGCCCGTTCGTCGGTGGGGCGAACGGGTCTCCGAAGGAGAGAGGACAACCGATGGTCGAGGTCAGGAAGGCGATCGCCGCGGAGCTCGTCGACCAGCTCACGCAGAACGCGAACCATCCCTGGAAGCCGCCGGGCGACGGATACGAGGTCACGCTGACCCACGAGATCGTCCACGGCCTGGACATCACCGTCCCGCTGGGGATCGACCGGCGCGTCCCCGAGGAACGGCTGCGCATGATCCTGCCGGGCTTCACCCCGGAGAAGAGCCGGAAGCACTTCGGCGTCGACCTGGACGGGATCGAGCTGCGTGCCGAGGACCTCGACTGGACCCTCGGGTCGGGAACGCCGCTGTACGGGGCCGCCCAGGACTTCACGCTGGTCATGTGCGGCCGGAGGTTGCCGGCAGGACGGCTCGGCGGCGAACCGGCCGCGCGGTTCACCGCCGCGTGAGTCTCCCACGGTCCCCTGCCGTGTCCCGCCCGTCCGGCGCGGCCACCGGCCGTCACCCGGACGGGCGCCCCGTCCGGCCGGCACCCGGTCGGCCGGGGGCGGGGCCGTCCGGGACGGTGACCGGTCAGCGCAGCCGCAGGGCCGCGCCGTCGAACGGGACGAGCTCGCCGACCACGGGGGCGCCGGGGATCTCTCCCGCCACGAGCAGGCCGCCCGAGG
Source organism: Streptosporangium sp. NPDC050148 (assembly GCF_055586505.1). NCBI lineage: Bacteria > Bacillati > Actinomycetota > Actinomycetes > Streptosporangiales > Streptosporangiaceae > Streptosporangium > Streptosporangium sp. NPDC050148. The sequence continues at coordinate 245,303 of NZ_JBVJIA010000011.1, forward strand.
TCTGGGCGTCGGCGAGCAGCAGCAGGTCCTCCTCACCGGTCCGGCCCGGGTCGAGGTGCGGGTGGACCCACGCCAGGTTGCGCCGGGTGCCCCCGCTGACATGGCCGTCCCGCACCGCCTCGCGGGCACCGTCCAGGTACGGCACGGCCGCCACGTCCACCACCGCGGTGACGCCGCTCGCCCTGGCCAGCTTGTACAGGTGACCCAGCAGGCCGAACCCGGTCACGTCCGTGGCGCACCCGGCCCCGGCGGCGAGCGCGGCGCGGGAGGCGTCCCGGTTCAGCGCGGTCATCGTGGCGACCGCCTGCGGGAAGCCCTCACCGGTCGCCTTGTGCCGGGTGTTGAGCACGCCGACCCCCAGCGGCTTGGACAGCGAGACGGGCAGGCCCGCCCGGCCGCGGTCGATGCGCAGCAGCCGTTCGGGGTCGGCCAGCCCGGTCACCGCCATGCCGTACTTCGGCTCGGGGTCGTCGACGCTGTGACCGCCCGCGACGTGGCAGCCCGCCGCCCGCGCCACCTCCAGGCCGCCGCGGAGCACCTCCCCGGCCAGCTCCATCGGCAGCACCTCCCGCGGCCAGCCGAGCAGGTTGACCGCCACCAGCGGCTCCCCGCCCATCGCGTAGACGTCCGACAGGGCGTTGGCCGCCACGATCCTTCCCCAGTCGCGGGCGTCGTCCACCACCGGCGTGAAGAAGTCGGCGGTGGCCACGACGGCCCGCCCGCCCTCGATGCGGACCACGGCGGCGTCGTCCCCGTCGTCCAGCCCGACGACCAGCTCGGCGTTGAACGGCGGACGCCCGTCCGGCCCGCCCGGCCCGCCCGGTCCGTCCGGCTCCTTCAGCAGGCCCGCGACCACGGCCTCCAGCTCCCCAGGGGGGATCTTGCACGCGCAGCCGCCGCCGTGCGCGTACCGGGTCAGCCGCACCGCGCCGCCCGTGGTGAGAGGAGAGCGCCGCTCCGCCTCGGTGTCCGTCATGCCGCATCCACCCCTGACGGGCCCTTGGCACGCCGCCGTCCGGCATGCCGCCTCGGTGCCCCTACCCGCGGGGGAGTATGTTCTCCCCCGGAGGTGTCCGGGTGCCTGGTGGCCCCCGCGGTCTTCAAAACCGACGAGGCCGGGTCTCCCGGCCTGGCGGGTTCGATTCCCGTCCACCTCCGCCATCCGCCACCCGCCGGGGCGGACGGGAATCCGGGACCGTCCGCGACGATGGGGCATCCGGGACGGCCCCGGCGTCACCCGCCGTCGCCGGTCAGCGGTCGGCCGTGGTGCAGCGTCTCCGCGTAGGAGAACACGTAGCCCGTGCCCACCTCGACGGGGGCCAGGCCGGCCAGGTCGACGTCCGGTCCGTCGAGGAGACGCAGGTCGGCCGGGCCCGCCCAGACGTCGGAGAACTCGATGTCGGTGACCTCCGAGACGACGAGCTGGTTCAGCGGGGGCTCCGACGGCACCCAGGAGGGGAACAGGCGGGTGTGCACCAGCGGGACGGTGTGCAGGAACGGCGGCCGGTCGATCCGGCCCTCCAGCGTGACGGACGCCTCGGCGGTACGCCGCCCGTCCACCGACAGCACCCCGTTGAACCGTCCCCCGCCCGCCAGCCGGGGACCGGCTCGGCCGACCGTCGCCGGCCGGGTCTGGTGGACGGCGCCGAACTGTTTGGGCATCCCCTGGATCCAGCCGCGCATCAGCGGGACCGGGCTGTCCACCCAGGCGTACGGGCAGCGCGCCAGCTGCCGCCCCTCGTGGCGGCAGGCGATCAGGATCAGGAACTCGGAGAACCGGCACCGTGCCGGGTCCTCCAGCTCAGCCCCGGAGTGCGAGCACCACTGCCACTCGGCGAAGATCGCCGCGGCCGCCCCGGGGTCAGGTCCCAGGTCCAGCTCGGGTGGCAGGAACCGTGCGGCCGCCGCGGGGTCCACGCGGTAGTCGACCATGATGACGTCGCCGGAGAAGTGCCAGGGCGGGGGAGTGACCATCGCCGAGCCCCCCGAGGGGGACAGCGGCAGGGAGTAGCCGGAAGGGCCCGCCCCCCGCGTGGAGGAGGCGGACGCCTCGCCTGTCGTGACGATCGATCGCATGCTCTAGGTCCGATCCGTGTGCGCCGGTACCGCGTGCCAGGCCGTGGTCAGCCGCTGGGCGGCGGTGGCCAGCCGCGTGGGGGAGTTGAAGCTGTAGGCCATCCGGACGGAGGGCCGTGCCGTGCCGCCGAAGCGGGAGCCCGCCGCGACCTCGACCCCTGCCGCGCTCGCGGCGGCGAGCAGGTCGGGCTCGCGGTACCGGCGAAGGGCGCGGAGCCAGACGAAGAAGCCGCCGTCGGGCCGGTCGAGCTCGAAGTCGTCGCCCAGGCCGGCCAGCAGGGTGTCGACGAGCGCGTCCCGCCGCTCCCGCAGCCGCTCCCGCAGCCAGCCCAGGTGCCTGTCGTAGTCTCCGGCCAGCACCAGCGCGGTCATCGCGAGCGCCGAGGTGTGGTTCAGGCAGCCACCGCTGCGGAACAGCCCGTGCCCGGCGAGCCGGTCGATCGTCCGGGTCCCCGCGAGCAGCCAGCCCAGGCGCAGCCCGGGGGCGAGCGTCTTGGAGAACGTACCCAGCCTGATCACCCCGTGGTAGTCCGCGAGTCCGGCCATGGAGGGCGGCGTGGGCCCTCCGCCGAGGTTCAGCTCGGCGTAGGCGTCGTCCTCGACGATCGGCGTCCCGTGGCGGGCGGTGACGGCCAGCAGCTCGCGCCGCCGCGAGACGGGGACGACCCGGCCCGTCGGGTTGTGGAAGGTGGGGTTCAGGTAGACGAACGCCACCCGCTCTCCGGCCAGGGCGTCGCGCAACGCGTCCGGGTCCATGCCCTCGGAGTCCGAGCGCACCTCGCGCGGGCGCAGCCCGCAGTCGGTGAGGATCAGGCGTCCCAGGTCGTAACAGGTCTCCTCGACGAGGACCACGCTCCCCGGGGCCGCCAGGATGGTGGCGATCAGCTGGAGGGCGTGCGAGATGCCCGCGGTGACCAGGACGTTGCCGGGCTCGCAGGTGATGCCGTCGGCCACGGTGGTCCGATCCGCCAGCGCGGCGCGCAGGTCGAGGGCGCCCCGATCGTCACCGTAGCCGAGGGCGGCCGAACCGTACTCCTCCAGCGCCCGCGTGTAGGCCGCGCCCAGCAGGTCGACCGGGAGCAGTGCGGGTTCGAGATAGCCCGGCCCGAGGTCGAACACGCCGGGAGCGGAGACCGACTGCACGATCCCCGCCCGCCAGGACCGCGCGTGCGACAGGGGGCCGGCCGTCTCGGCCGGCCCCGCCTCGGCCGGCGCGGCCTCGCCCGGGGCGATCCTCATCGTTCGAGCAGTATGGAGCGCAGCGCCCGCGTCGCCTCGTCGAGGGGGGCGGCGGACCTGGACAGGGCGATCCTGAGGGTGCTGTCACCCTCCTGGGGGTTCGCCCAGTGGAACTTGTGACAGGGCAGCACGTAGACGTTGTGGTCCCGCAGTCTGGACCACACCTCCAGCGACGAGCGCTCGCCGACGTTCACCCGTTCCACGCTGCCCCTGCTGTGGGTGTCGGGGAAGTGGATCCCCGGCACCCCGGCCAGCCCGTCCCTCACCAGGGCGCGATTGCCCGCGATGAAGCGGTGCAGGTCGGCGAGGCCGCCGTCGGCCGCGTCCTCGGAGAACCGCTGGACCAGCGCGAGGACCAGCGGGGACACGCCGAGCAGGATGTCGGAGTAGACCTTGGCCACCGGAAGGCCGAGCTCCTCGGACGTCACCAGCCAGCCGATCTTGAGGTCGAGCGTCGGCCACAGCTTGCCGGTGTCCTCGATGACGACCCAGCGGCACCCGCTGTCGCGCAGCACCCGGTAGTGGTCGTAATGGGCGGCCGGGTCGAACCCGCGGAAGGAGGTGTCCAGCGCCAGGACCACGTCGCGCTCGGCGCACTGCCCGGCGAGCCTGCGCAGGCCCTCCTCGGACAGCACCCGGCCGGTCGGGTTGTTCGGCGTGGTGACGAAGACGCATCCCACCGAGCCCAGGATGTCGTCGAGCTCGTCCCCGCCGAGCCGTTCCTCGGCCACCGGGACCAGGGTCAGCCCGACACCGCGGAGGATGTCGGGGATGTTGTCGAACGTGGGGTGGATCAGCGCGACCGAGTCCATCGCGCCGGACAGGGAGCGGGCGAGGATCTCCATGGCCACGGACGAGGAGTAGCAGGCCAGCACGCGGCCGTCGTCGCCGGGGTAACTGTGCTGGCCGAGCAGCCCGAAGTACGCGCGATGGGACTCCCGCTCCACCTCCTCGATCGGGAGCTCGGCGGCCTTGGCGAACAGGTTGGGCAGGTCGTCGATGATCCGGGCCTGTCCCGCGGTGAGCGCCTGGCGGGCGTGCGCGTCGGCGATGTTCAGCGGGCTGTTCAGGGCCAGGTACTCGAATTGGGTGAGATTGCCGATGTCCAGGCCAGAACTGACAGGCGTCGTTCGGGCTTCCTGCATTCCGTTCACCTCGCATGGGGGTTCTATCGTGTGGGGTGGCCGGGTCCACCTGTTTTCCGGCATTCGAAAACTCCCTGTCGAATGCGGGTCGAGCGATTCGTGAACCACCGGTGTGCCGGCTCCGTCGAAAAGCGGGATCGGGTGACTCGGCGACGACAGGGCATTGATGGAAAAATAATGCATGAAAAGAATGGGCGCAAGTGCCGTGTCGCTCAATACGCGAGCTGCATATTTTCCCGAGGATTCAATGTCATTGCCCCTGCGGGCACCTCCCATCATGCTGTCACCAGCGGCTGTCCTGCGGGCGCGGTGATTTTCATGTGGAAGGCGTGTTTCACGGACAAGCACCTCCTCCTGCCGTGACAGGTTGCGGATCCAGAATGAGAGGTGCCCTTCCATGCCCACCGTAGCGGCCATTAAAGAAACGTATGCCGAAAAAGGCGTACCACCGGTGACACCGGTACGGCGAGGGCCTCTGGCGGCCGTCTCCGCCGGGGTGACGGCCCTGTTCCTGTTGCTTTCCGGCGGACAGGGTCACTACGTCGACGAATTGTATTTCCGGGTGGCCGCGGGTCACCTCGGCTGGGGGTACGTGGACCAGCCGCCCCTGGTCCCGCTGCTGGCGCGCGCGCAGATCGCGCTGTTCGGCGACAACCTGGTCGCGATTCGCGTGGTGCCCGCGCTGCTGGCCGGGCTCGCCGTGCTGGTCGCCGGCCTCATCGCCCGCGAGCTGGGCGGGGGCGGCAGGGCCCAGGTGCTCGCGGCGTGCGCGACGGCCGGTTCGCTGGCGTCGTTCGCCGCCGGGCACGTGCTCCACCCCACCGCCGTGGACCACCTGGTCTGGGTGACGGTGTGCTGGGTGGTGGTCCGCGTCATCCGTACCGGCGAGGAGAGGCTCTGGCCGGTCGCCGGGCTGGTGGCCGGGATCGGCATGCTCGCCAAGTACCTCGTGGTGCTGCTCGTGATCTGTCTCGTGGCGGGTCTGCTGGTCGCGGGGCCCAGACGGGTGCTGCGCGGCCGGTACCTCCTGGCCGGCGTCGCGGTCGCCGCGCTGGTCGCCGGGCCCGGCCTGGTCTGGCAGGCGCTGAACGGCTGGCCCCAGTTCGCGATGGCCCAGAGCATGTCGGAGCCGTTCGGGGTCGCGAGCGTGATCAACTTCATCGTGGGGCAGGTGCTGATGATCGGCCCGTTCCTCACCCCGGTGTGGATCGTCGGGCTGCTGGCCCTGACGCGCCGGCCCGAGTGGCGCGCCTACCGCTCGCTCGGCGTGGCCTACCTCGTCATGGTCCCCGTCCTGCTTCTGACCGGTGGCGCCCCCCGGTACAGCGAGGGCCTGCTGACCGTGCTGCTGGTGGCCGGGTGCGTCAGGGCCGACGGCTGGGCGGCGACGATCTCGCGCCGGGCCTGGGTCTGGCTGGCGGTGACCGGGAACGCGCTGCTGGCCATGGTGATGGTGATGCCGGTCGTGCCCGCCGACGTCTACGCCCGCAATCCCGTGCTGGCGGCGCTCGGCGAGGAGCAGTTCGGCCAGACGGGCTGGGAGGCCCTGGCCGCCCAGGTGGCCGAGGTCCACCGGTCCCTGCCGGAGGCCGACCGGGCGCGGGCGGTCCTCTACGGCCACAACTACGGCGAGGCGGGGGCCCTCAACCTGTACGGTCCCCGTCACGGGCTGCCGCGGGAGTACAGCGGCCACAACTCCTACGCCGACTTCGGCCTTCCGGGAGACGACAAAACGATCGTGGTGGCCGTCGGGGTGGACCGGCCCTCGTTCTCCAGGCTGTTCGGGCGGTGCGAATCCCGGGGCGCGCTCACTTTCGAGTTCCCCCACTTCGAGGAGGGCAAGGAGATCCTGGTCTGCCGCGACCCGCGTGAACCATGGTCGCGGATCTGGCCTCGGCTGCGCTGGCTGGGCACGTTCTGAGACCGCGACCCCCGGCGCCCCCGGCCCGGCCTGGAGAGGGGACGAGGCCGCGGGAACGGGAGGTTCACGAGCGGCGGGGGGGGGGGGGGGGGCCCCCCCCCCCCCCCCCCCCCCCCTGGTAGGGGCCCCCGCAACCCACGCCCTCCCCCCCCCCTCCCCCCCCCCCCCTACCACCCCACGACCACCCACC